>CAVBAZ010000265.1:0-4336 GCA_963593515.1 Bacteroidaceae bacterium | reverse complement strand
CTCTCCCACCCCCGGTCTGACCCACCGCTATCCCGACCGCGTGCTGCTGCTGATCACCGACCAGTGCTCCATGTACTGCCGTCACTGCACCCGCCGCCGCTTCGCCGGTCAGAACGACTGCGAAGTGCCCATGCAGCAGATCGAGAAGTGCATTGACTATGTGGCCGCTCATCCCGAGGTTCGTGACGTCCTGCTGTCCGGCGGTGACTGTCTGATGGTCAACGACGACGTTCTGGAGCACATCATCCAGCGTCTGCGCGCCATTCCTCACGTGGAGATCGTCCGTCTGGGCTCCCGCACCCCCGTGGTGTGCCCCCAGCGTATCACTCCCGAGCTGTGCGCCATGCTGAAGAAGTATCATCCCATCTGGCTGAATACCCACTTCAACACCCCCAAGGAGTTCACTCCCGAAGCCGCCAAGGCCTGCGCCATGCTGGCTGATGCCGGTATCCCTCTGGGCAACCAGTCCGTGCTGCTGGCCGGCGTGAATGATTGCTCCCACGTGATGATGGAGCTGGTTCACGGTCTGGTCAAGATGCGTGTCCGCCCCTACTACATCTATGCCTGCGATCCTTCCCTGGGTCTGAGCCACTTCCGTACTCCCGTGTCCAAGGGCATCGAGATCATGGAAGCCCTGCGCGGCCATACCTCCGGCTACTGCATCCCCACCTTCGTGGTGGACGCTCCCGGCGGCGGCGGCAAGACTCCCGTCATGCCCAACTACCTGATCTCCGAGACCCCCCGCAAGGTCATCCTGCGTAACTTCGAGGGCGTCATCACTTCTTACACCCAGCCTGAGCACTATGTTCAGGATTGCCACTGCGACGTCTGCACCGGCAAGAAGAAGGTGGAGAAGACCGGTGTGGCATGGGTCGCCGAGGGTACTCCTCAGCGTTATCTGGAGCCCACCAAGCTGCTGCGCAACGAGCGCCATGTTAAGAAGTAAGCTCTGAATTTTGAATCGGTGGGCATCACTCTCGTCGACCAAATCCTCGCTTACTTTGGTTATGCGCTGCTGTAGAGGCAGCAAAAGCAAAAGACCTTTTTTCGGCAGCAGGCGGGCAAGGCCTGCCTGCTGCCGGCTTTGCTATGATTTTTGAATGAGGTAACTATATGGAAAGCAAACTCGGCTTGAATTTTGAACTGGTCAATCAGGCGCGTGCCTCCGCTGCCAAGGTGGCGGACGATACCCAGCGCTTTATCGACCAGCACACCACCGTTACGGTGGAGCGCGCGGTTTGCCGTCTGCTGGGCATCGATGGCGTCAACGATATGGACGTGCCTCTGCCCAACGTGGTGGTTGACCACCTGATGGCAAACTCCTTCCTGCCCATGGGCGCTTCTTGGGCCATCGGCAACGCCATGGTGGAGACCGGCAAGGATCCTCAGGGCGTGGCAGAGGCTGTCAGCGCCGGTGAGCTGGATCTCAGCAAGATCCCCGCTCATACCGACGCGGAGATCCGCGCCGCCATCGCTCCTGTGGTGGAGGCTACCATCCAGCGCATCAACAGCAACGTTTCCAAGCGTAATTCCTACCTGAACGAGTGGGGCGACAAGCAGGGCCCCTACCTGTATATCATCGTGGCGACCGGCAATATCTACGAGGATATCATTCAGGCTAAGGCCGGTGCCAAGCAGGGCGCCGACATCATCGCTGTTATCCGTACCACCGGCCAGTCCTTGCTGGACTATGTGCCTTACGGCGCTACCACCGAGGGCTTCGGCGGCACCTACGCCACTCAGGAGAACTTCCGCCTGATGCGCGCCGCTCTGGACGAAGTGGGCGAGGAGCAGCACCGCTACATCCGCCTGTGCAACTACTGCTCCGGCCTGTGCATGCCCGAGATCGCCGCCATGGGCGCTCTGGAGCGTCTGGACGTCATGCTGAACGACGCTCTGTACGGCATCCTGTTCCGCGACATCAACATGCAGCGCACCATCGTCGACCAGTATTTCTCCCGCGTCATCAACGGCTATGCCGGCGTTATCATCAACACCGGTGAGGATAACTACCTGACCACCGACGACGCCATCACCTCCGCTCATACCGTTCTGGCCTCCCAGTTCCTGAACGAGGCTTTCGCCAAGGACGCCGGTATGCGCGAGGAGCAGATGGGTCTGGGCCACGCCTTCGAGATGGATCCCGCTGTTGAGGATACCTTCCTGTATGAGCTGGCGCAGGCACAGATGGCCCGCGAGATCTTCCCCAACGCACCCCTGAAGTACATGCCTCCCACGAAGTTCATGACCGGCAACATCTTCCGCGGTCACATCCAGGACGCCCTGTTCAACATGGTGACCATCCTGACCAACCAGAAGCTGTGCCTGCTGGGCATGATGACCGAGGCTATCCACACTCCGTTCATGTCCGACCGTGCTCTGTCCATCGAGAACGCGCAGTATATCTTCCGCACCATGAAGGATCTGGGCGACGAGCTGACCTACAAAGAGGGCGGCATCATCCGCAGCCGCGCCAACGAGGTGCTGGTGAAGGCCACCGACCTCCTGAAGGAGATCGAGAAGCTGGGCCTGTTCACCACCATCGAGAAGGGCATCTTTGCCGATGTCAAGCGTCCCAAGGACGGCGGCAAGGGTCTGGCCGGTGTTGTGATCAAGGACGACAAATACTTCAATCCGTTCATTGAAGTCATGAAAGGGAAGGTGGCAGGAGAATGAGCAGCGGACTGTACAATACCCATAAGATCGATTTCGATACCACGCTGGATCTGACCCGTCTGAAGCCCTATGGCGACACCATGAATGACGGCAAGGTGCAGACCAGCTTCACCCTGCCCATCAAGGACGACGAGCGCGGCGAGGAAGCCGCCCGTCAGATCGCCAAGAAGATGGGTCTGGAAGAGCCCAACGTGGCCTATCACGCCGCGCTGGACAAGGAGTTCACCTTCTATGTGGTCTACGGTAGCTGTGTCCACTCCGTCAACTATGAGGATATCCATGTCATCACCGTCGAGTCCGACGTCATGAGCATGGAGGACACCAACGATTATATCCGTGAGCACATCGGCCGCAAGGTCGTAATGGTGGGCGCTTCCACCGGCACCGACGCCCATACCGTGGGCATCGACGCCATCATGAACCGCAAGGGCTTCGCCGGTCACTACGGTCTGGAGCGCTATGAGATGATCGAGGCCTATAACCTCGGTTCTCAGGTGCCCAACGAGGAGTTCATCAAGAAGGCACTGGAGCTGCATGCCGACGTGCTGCTGGTCTCCCAGACCGTTACCCAGAAGGACGTTCATATCCAGAACCTGACCAACCTCATCGAGCTGTTGGAGGCCGAGGGTCTGCGTGATAAGTTCGTGGTCTGCTGCGGCGGTCCCCGTATCACCCATGAGTTGGCCAAGGAGCTGGGCTTTGACGCTGGTTTCGGCGCCGGCAAGTACGCCGACGACGTGGCTTCCTTCGCTGTGACCGAGATGGTCAAGCGCGGCATGAAGTAAAACGTATACAGCGCCACTGGGTCAACTGCATACGCAGATGGCTCAGTGGCCGCTGTCATAAAAAAGTAGGAGGAACAGAAATGGCAAAGAAACCTGTACTGACTGCCGCTGAGGCAGCAAAAATGATCCCTGACGGCGCTACCATTATGTGCGGCGGCTTTCTGGCCTGCGGTCAGGCCCGCGCCATCGTCAAGGAGCTGGTCAAGCTGGGCACCAAGGATCTGACCCTCATCGCCAACGACATGGGCCGCGCTGTGGGCCCCATGGGCGAGGAGTTCTTCGGCATTGCCGAGCTGATCCACAATCATCAGGTCAAGCGCGTCATCGCTACCCACGTTGGCATGACCCCCGAGGTCGGCCAGCAGAACACCGAGGGTACGCTGGAAGTCAACCTGCTGCCTCAGGGCACGCTGGCTGAGTGCATCCGCGCCGGCGGTGCCGGTCTGGGCGGTGTGCTGACCCCCGTGGGCATCGACACGCTGGTGGAGGAGTCTCCGCTGTGCCTGGGCCGCCAGACCGTTGACGGCAAGGATTACCTGCTGATGAAGCCCGTCCACGCTGACTTCGCCCTGCTGGGCGCTTACAAGTGCGACGAGTACGGCAACTGCTGGTACAAGGGCACCATGCGCAACTTCAACGTTGTTATGGCTACCGCCGCCGACACCGTTATTGCTGAGTGCGAGTATATCGTCCCCGTGGGCGAGATCGAGCCTGAGAACGTTCATACCTACGGCATGTGCGTGGATTACATCGTGGAAGGAGACAGAAAGTAATGGAAAAGTCCGAAATCAAAGGCTTTATCGCCAAGCGCTGCGCGAAAGAACTGAAGGATGGCGACGTGGTGAATCTGGGTATCGGCCTGCCCACCATGATCC
>CAVBAZ010000264.1:0-6083 GCA_963593515.1 Bacteroidaceae bacterium | reverse complement strand
CGACGGTGGCCACGCTGCAAGCCACCGTCTGCACAGTGCGCCGCCTGAAGAAGGGCCAGCGCGTCGGCTATGGCGACACCCTGCTGCGCCGGGATACCGACGTTGCCGTCATTGACGCCGGAACCTCCGATGGTGCGTTTACCTACCGCTATCGCGGTCTGCGGGCCTGCTGGCAGCAGCGTAAGCGCCATGTGCTGCTGCATGGTGAGAAGGTGCCGCTGCTGGGCGCACCGGGCATGACCCATACCATGATCGACGTTACCGGGCGCGACTGCCAAGTGGGCGATACCGTCACCATCCCCCACGATCTGGTGCTGACCGGTGATCGTGTTCCCCGCCGATATATGGAAACATGATAAAACACACCGTGGACAACTGTCCACGGTGTGTTTGGTTTAAGGTATGTAAAGTCCTTCTCGTCTGCCGCCAGCTTTTGTGAAGAAGTCAAGCCGCCCCTCTAAGAGGTGGCTTGACAAAGCCCTATAAGGGTTTTCACTTGGCTGCGAAACCACAAGTGTGTCGCGGCGATTGCCGCGACACACTTGTCATTCGATGGTATTCACGCTCGTTACGGCTGTTGACCGGCGATCATCTCTGCCACCGCCCGCATGGAAATGCAGCTGCGGCGGCTGGCCGAGCGGATATAGTCGAAGGCCTGCTGCTCGGTCATGCCGTCCCGCTGCATCAGGATACCCTTTGCCTTTTCGATCAGCTTCCGGTCCTCCAGCGCCTGCCGGGATTTGGCCACCTGCTCCCGCAGCGCTTTCAGCTCTTCGCTGCGGGCAGCCGCCACCTTCAGCGTCGGGATCAGGATCGTCTCGCTGACAGGCTTGACCAGATACCCGGCGATACCGAAATCCTTGGCCTTTTCCACCAGCTGTAGATCGGAATATGCGGTAATGAGGATCACCACCGGCGCAAGATCATGCTCCAGAATAAACCGCGCGGCGGCCATGCCGTCCAGCATAGGCATCTTGATATCCAGCAGAACGATGTCCGGCTGATGCTTCTGGCAGCCCTCGATGGCAGCAAAGCCATCGCCGCAGCTGCAAACGACCTGATATCCGGCGGCCTCCAGCATCTCCTGGAGGTTGGTGCGGATCAACACCTCATCATCGGCAATAAGCACCCGCTCACCACCGGAGGCTGTATGGATCGTGCTCATAGTGACTCCTTTCATCTCAGGTGGAAGCCGAATGTGACCCGCGTGCCCTCAGGGCCGGAGCGGACATCCAGCTGGCTGCCCAGATTATTCTGCACCAGCATATTGATGATGCGGTAGCCCATCCCCGCGCCGGTAGCACTGCTGACGTCAAAACCAACGCCGTCGTCCGCCACCGTCAGCAGCGGGTAAAGGCTACCGTTGTTCAGTTCAATGTGGACGTTGCCGTCCTTTCTGCCGGGGAATGCATATTTATAGGCGTTTTACAGCAGCTCGTTGATGACCAGCGCCACCACGGTGGACACGTCCGTATCCACGGAGATGTCTGTGCCCTGCACGGTGATGTTCAGCGACCGGCCATCCTGCGCCGTCATCTGGTTAAAGTGCTCCCGGATCTGCAGCAGCGTCTGAAACAGGCTCACCTTATCCGGCACGGCTTCGCCCGCCACGTCATATACGCTGGCCACGCTGATGATACGATTCATGGCGGTGCGCAGACTTTCGGCGGCTTCCTCGCCGCAGCGCCGCCGCTGCATGTCCAGCAGACTGTAAATAATGTTCAGACTGTTCTTGATGCGGTGGTGCGCCTCCTGAATGGAAGCCTTGCGGATATTTTCCGACTGGGTACGCCGACGCTCCGCCGTGACGTCGTGCATGACGGTCACGGTGAAGGTGCAGTCCTCCACGGTCAGGTGCCGCTGCTCAATGCGGTAAAAGCTGCCGCGGATGGAAATAACGGTATCGTTGGCGTAGTTGGGCGGCAGCTCGCCGTGGCAGGCGGTCTTGCGGTACTCCATGCCGAGGATATCGTTGATATATCCATAGTCCCGGTAGATCCGGGCCGCCGTTTCGTTGCGGTAGCGAATGATGCCCGTCTCGTCCGTGATGATCACCGCATCGTGGATGCAGCCGGCCAGCCAGTCCACATTGCGCAGATAGGGCCGGAGCGCCAGCTCTTCGGCGTCCAGCACCGGCTGCTCCTGACCGGCTTCGTGCTCCGGCTTGCGATACTCCTTTTCGGCGATCAGCGCGCCGATGACGCGGCCATTGTTGTGAATGGGACGGACAGTCTGCACCACAAAGTGCTGCGAGGTGTTGGCCATAGTCACGGCCCGCACCTCCTCGGTCTCGATCCCCAGCCGCAGCGAGCGGAACACCGCCGGCTCGGCATCCTCCTGAATAATGTACCCCACCGTGCTGAAATCATACAGGGAGGGGAGCGCGGATTCCTGCGCCACCACCACCGCCTCGGAGCTGCCGCGGCAGGGACAGTCGATGAAAAAGTCCACGCCGCTCTCACTGCCGGAGGCCAGACCGGGAAGGCTGACCGCCATCTGCTTGATGCACTGGATGTCCTCATCGCTGAGCAGCGTGTGCACATGGCAGAGGTTTTCGATCATTTCAAAGTTCATGTACGGCTCCTTTCACCGCGCTGCATTGATTATACCATATGGCTGTCAAATCGACCACTCCTTTTTTGGAAAAAAGTGGATATGCGCAAAAGCCGCGACGTAAAAACGGGCGGCTTTTGCGCTGTATAGCGGGAGAGAAAATCAAGTTAACGTTATATGTGCGTTTTCTGCTTACATGGGGGTTCCCAGCACCAGATGGGGGATCCACAGGGACAGCTCAGGAATGCAGGTGGTCAGGATCAGCGTAGGCAGCCATGCAAACAGAATGTACTGCATGGTGGGCTTAAAGGCCTCGCTGGCCGGGGACTTTGCCACCTGAGCGCCCAGGAACAGCATCGGTGCGCAGGGAGGCGTTACCAGACCCATGCCGAGGTTCACGCCCATGATGGCCGCGTAATGCACGGGATTGACGCCGATGCTCAACGCGATGGGGAGCAGCAGCGGCGTACTCAGCACGATGGCGCTGCCATCGTCCATCAGCATGCCGAGGATCACCATAACAATGTTGATCATCAGCATGATAAGGGCCTTATTGGTGGTCAGGCTCATGGTGACGCTGACCAGCAGGTCGGGGATACGCTCGGTGGTGAAGATACGGCTGAGGATGCCGCAGCTCATCAGCATCATGGCAACGGCACCGCAGCTGTAACCGGCCTCCACCAGCGTCCGCCACAGATCCTTGAACTTCATGCCGCGGTAGAAGAGAATGGCCACGGGCACGCAGTACACGGCAGCAACAGCCGCCGCCTCCATGGTGGTCAGATAGCCGCCATAGATGCCGCCCAGCACGATAACGGGCATCAGCAGCGCGGGGATGGCGTGGCCGGTGCGCTTCATCACGGCACCGAAATTCATTTCCATCTTTTCCGGAGTGGCGTCCTCAATGCTCTTGAGGTTGCGCACCTGAAAATGCTGCACGATGCAGAAGAGAATGGCCACAATGATGCCGGGTACGATGGTGGCAAGGAAGCAGGCCAGCACAGAGGTGCCGGAGGACCATGCATACAGGATCTGCGCCGCGGAGGGCGGGATCAGCAGGCCCAGCACGCTGGAGCTTGCCAGCAGCGCGGCGATCACGCCGCGGGGATAGCCGCGGTCACGCAGCTTGGGCGCCATGATGGAGCCGACAGAGGACAGCGTGGCGGCGGAGGAGCCGGAGATGGCGCCGAAGATGGCGCAGGTGATGACCGTCACGGTGCCGAGGCCGGTCTTGAAGCGGCCCACGAACTGCTGCACAAAGCCGATCAGCGCGTCGCCGATCTTGCCCTCTCGTATGATGGTGCCGGCGATCATGAACAGCGGTATACACAGCAGCACCAGCGAATTGATCTTATTGTAGCTGGCCGGGATCAGGAAGTCCGGGGAATAGCCCAGCACCAGTACCAGTACGATGGTCACGCCGGAGAAGGCGAAGGGGATGGGGACGCCAACCACCAGAAGCAAAACCAGCAGGATCACTGCAACGATGATCACACTTGCTGCACTCATTGTTCACAGTCCCCCTTTCTCTTTTCGTTACGCAGTTTTTTGCCGTCGGCGATGGCAAGCAGCGTGTCCTCCAAACCGTAGACAAGCGCATAGAACGCCATCAGAACATAACCCACGGACAGCGCCGACTGGCTGACCAGCAGGGGGATTTTCCAAACGGTGGTGTTGGCCGTCCGGGACATGGCGTACAGGAAGAAATCAACGCCCCAGATCGCCAGAACGAGCGTGATCGCGAAGATCAGCCAGTCAACGACAACGCGCGTGACCTGCAGGACACGGCCCTTGAGGAACAGGGGCAGCATATCCGCGCTGATATGCTCTTTTTTATACATGGCGTAAGAACCGCCGATAAAATACAGCCAGCTGGCAAACAGCAGCACCAGCTCGTCGTAACCCAGAAAATCGATCTTCAGCACATAACGGATAACGACCTCTACCACGAAGATCAGGGTAGAGACGGACGCGCATATCACGATAAGCAGCTCCTGTATCTTTTTCAGGATGTTCCAGCCCCGTGATTCGCGGAAATGTAAAAACTTATCAAACATAATTGGGTTCCTCCGAAACAGAATCCATCGGAATGGGGATGGCCCGCCGGAAGCGGAGACCCCGACGGGCCATCCATGTGATTCACTCAGTTCTCTCTGAACAAAGCGGCGTTACCAGCCCATGTCGGCGTAAACGGCGGTCTTGGCGTCCTCGCCATACATCTCAAAGTCCTTGTCCCAGGTATCGGTACGGACCTTGTCGGCCAGTGCGTTCAGCTCGTCCTGCGTCAGCTTCACGATGGTGATGCCGTAGTCCTCGCACAGCTTGACGTTGGTTTCGTCGGTGGCCTGGGCGCGGCCGAAGGAAGTGGCGGACTCCTCAGAGAAAGCCTCCAGCAGAGCGGTCTGGTACTCGGCGGGCAGGGAGTTGAACTTGTCCTTGTTGATGATGCCGGAGTTGTTCTCCATCTGCTGGTTGACCAGATACAGGTACTTGATGACATCGCGGAAGCCCACATAGTTCAGCTCGGCAGTGCCGCCCATCCAGCCGTCGCAGACGCCGGTCTGCATGGAAGTGTACAGGTCAGAGTAGGGAATGGTAACGGTGGGGAAGCCCTGGCACTCCATGGCCAGACGGCCGGACTCGATAGCGGGGCAGCGCACCAGCTGGCTCTTGGTGGAGTTGGGATCACCCATGTTGTCCACGGGCTTGACCATACCGATCTGCACGAAGCCCTCAGCGAAGTAGCCGAGGAACACCATGTTGTTCTCGTCGCATTTGCCCTGGATCATCTTGTAGGTGTTGGAGCCTTCGCCCAGCACCTTGGAGGCCTCGTCATAGTTGGTGAACAGATAGGGCAGATAGCCGATCTCGAAGGCGGGGTCATACTGACCGGAGAAGGACTGGACAGCCATGTCGATGGTGCCCATGCGTACCTCGTCAAACACGGCGGTGTAGTCGCCCAGCACGCTGTCGGAGTAGATGTCCAGCTCCAGACCGCCGTTGGTGGCTTCCTTGACCTTGTCGGCGATGCGGCGCACGGCCTTGCAGGTCTCGTGGTTCTCATTCTGCTGCACGGCAACACGCAGCTTGATGACTTCGCCGTTGGTGCTGTTGTCGCCGCTGGGGGTCTCGTTTCCGTTCTGGCCGCCGCAGGCCACCAGAGCCAGCGCCATGACCATGGCAAGGATCAATGCAAGTGCTTTCTTCATGTGTATTCTCCTTTTTTGTTGTATTCAAGCAGTCCGACGGGACTGTTCTTGATAATGATTACTTTTTGCCGGTCTTGAGGAAGCTGCGGATCTCGGCCACGGTCATGCCGTCCAGCCCCATGCGATCCAGCTTGATGCCCTCGCCGCGCCAGTCGCGGCCGTGCGCCACGCTGTAAATGCTGATCACGCCGTCCATGGTGGGCGTCGGCACGCCGCACAGCTTGCCCAGCTCACTCCAGGGCACCAGACCGTTGGGGCAGTCCTCGGTCAGATAGCGGTTCCAGATGCTGTCGGGGCCGGTGATGGGGGTCAGCTCAGGAG
>CAVBAZ010000263.1:0-5101 GCA_963593515.1 Bacteroidaceae bacterium | reverse complement strand
CGTTCAGCCTGCTGACGCAGGTGGTGGGCCGGGCGGGCCGCGGCGAAAAAGAGGGCCGCGCCGTGATCCAGACCTACACCCCCAACAACGACGTGATACAGGCCGCCGCCGCGCAGGACTATGAGCGGTTCTACGACGGGGAGATCCGGCTGCGGCAACTGCGGCGCGATCCGCCCTTTGCCGACCAGCTGATGGTAACAGTGACGGGGCCGGAGGAGCCGGAGGTGCGCCGTGCCATTCAGGAGATCGGCGACAGCCTGCTGTCCGCCGCGAAGAAGCCGCCCTATGACGCGCTGGGACTGATAATCCTCGGCCCCGCGCCCGCGCCGGTGGTGAAGGTCAACAACCGCTACCGCTATCGGGTGACGGTGATCGGCCGCAACGACAAAACGCTGCGTGGCCTGCTGGCGGCGTTTATGAAGGAGTTCTCAAAGCGCGGTGAAAACCGCAATATGCAGATATACACGGATTGTAATTTGATGGATTAGAGGTAAGAAAACATGGCACTTAGGAAGATCGCATTACAGGGTGAGGAATGTCTCACCAAGGTTTGCCGTCCTGTGACGGAATTTAATGACCGGCTGCATACCCTGCTGGACGATATGGCGGAAACGCTGGAGGAGGCCGGCGGCGTGGGCCTTGCCGCGCCTCAGGTGGGCATCCTGCGCCGTGTCTGCATCGTGTTGAACGAGGATGACGAGATCATCGAGCTGATCAACCCCGAGATCGTCTATACCGAGGGTGAGGAGACGGCGCTGGAGGGTTGTCTCAGCGTGCCCGGCAAGTATGGCGAGGTCACCCGCCCCTATGTGGTGCGGGTCAAGGCACAGGACCGTGACGGCCAGTGGTTCGAGGTGGAGGACGAGGGCATCACCGCCCGCTGCTTCTGCCATGAGATCGAGCATCTGGACGGCCACCTGTTCGTGGAGCATACCGACCGCCTGATGGAGGGCGAGGAGCTTCAAAAATGGCTGGCGGAGCACGCCGACCAGTACGAGATCGAAGAAGAGGGCGAGGAAGAGTAATGCGCATTTTGTTTATGGGTACGCCGGATTTCGCCGTGGCCTCCCTGAAAGCGCTGGTGGAAGCCGGTCATGAGATCTGCGGCGTGTTTACCCAGCCGGATAAACCCAAAAACCGTGGCCATAAGCTGGCCTTCTCGCCTGTAAAGGAATATGCATTGACACAGAATCTGCCGGTATATCAGCCCCTGAAGCTGCGGGACGGCACGGCGCTGGCGCTGGTGCAGGAGCTGCATCCGGAGCTGATCGTGGTGGCCGCCTATGGCCGCATCCTGCCGGAGGACATCCTGAACACGCCGCCCTACGGCTCCATCAACGTCCATTCCTCCATCCTGCCCAAGTATCGTGGCTCCGCGCCCATCAACTGGGCGGTGCTCAACGGTGAGCAGGTGACCGGCGTTACCATCATGTATATGGCCGCCGAGCTGGACGCGGGCGACATCATCCGCATCGCGGAGACGCCCATTGATCCCGACGAGGACACCCAGGCCCTGACGGCGCGTCTGGCGCTGCTGGGCGCGGACGCGCTGGTGCAGGCGGTGAGCGACCTGCAAAACGGCACTGCAACCCGCACGCCGCAGGAGCATGATAAGCATACCTACGCGCCCATGCTGGACAAATCCCTCAGTCCGCTGGACTTTACGAAGTCGGCCCAGCAGCTGCATGATCAGGTGCGGGGTCTGCTCCCGTGGCCCTGCGCCACCACCGAGCTGAACGGCGCTGTCGTCAAGGTATACCGCACCGCTGTGGGTGAGGAGACCGCCGCCGCGCCCGGCTCCATCGTGGAGGCCAACAAGAAGGGCATCGCCATTGCCTGCGGCGACGGTAAGCTGCTGCGTATTCTGGAATTGCAGGCCCAGGGCGGTAAGCGTATGGCTGCCGCCGCCTATCTGGCGGGCCACCCGATCCCCGTCTGCCTATGAACGAAAGAAGGAAGGGCAATGCCCGCGATACCGCGCTGGAGGTGCTGCTGAGCGTCTCCCGTGCCAACGCATGGTCGGATGGCAGTTTGAAACGCACCATCGCCAAGAACGGACTGGACAGCCGGGATGCCGCGCTGGCCAGCCGTATCGCCTATGGCGTCATCCAGAACCGCATGTATCTGGACTATTACATCAGTCTCTGGTGTACCCAGAAGGCGGAGCGGCTGGAGCCGCTGATCCTGAACATCCTGCGGATCGGCGCGTATCAGATCCTGTTCATGGACAAGATCCCCCACCGGGCCGCCGTCAACGAGGCGGTGGAGATGGCTAAGCGCCACGGCCGTCCCCGTGCGGCGGGCATGGTCAACGCGGTGCTGCGGAAATTCGTCACCAACTGGCTGGATATGCCGGAGTTGCCTCGGGGCAGCACGGCAGACTATCTGTCGCTGCGGTACAGCCATCCCAAGTGGCTGGTGACCCGGTTGATCGACATTCTGGGCGCGGAGGAGGCGGAGCAGTATCTCCGCTGCAACAACGCCATCGTGCCCACCACCATCCAGACCAATACCATGAAAACCACGCCGGAGGCGCTGGAGAAGGAGCTGCGCTCCCGCGGCGCAGCGGTAGAGCCCCATCCCTGGATGGCGGGCTGCTTCGAGGTCAGCGGCACCGGCGATATGGAGAGTCTGAGCGCCTTCCGCGAGGGACTGTTTACCGTGCAGGACGCGGCGGCCCGTCTGGTGGCCACCGTGGCCGCGCCCCAGGAGACGGACCGGGTGCTGGACGTCTGCGCCGCGCCGGGCGGCAAATCCTTTGCACTGGCCATTGACATGCATGACAAGGGCGATATCCTGTCCTGCGACGTGCATCCCCATAAGCTGAAGCTCATTGAAAACGGCGCGGCCCGACTGGGCCTGCGCTCCATCCGCACGGCGCTGGCCGACGGGCGCGAGCGCCACGAGGCGTGGATCGAACAGGCGGATGTGGTGGTGGCTGACGTGCCCTGTTCCGGCCTTGGCATCATCCGTAAGAAGCCGGATATCCGCTATAAAGACCCCAGGGAGCTGGCGAAGCTGCCCCGTGAGCAGCGGGCCATTCTGGAGAATGCCGCCAGCTATGTCCGCCCCGGCGGCACGCTGATCTACTCTACCTGCACGGTGCTGCCGGAGGAGAATCAGGAGGTCATTACATGGTTTTTGAAGGGTCATCCGGAGTTCCGGCTGTCGCCCTTCGTGCTGCCCGCACCCATCGGCGGGTGTGACGGCCACCTGACGCTGTGGCCGCAGCGGTGTGGAACGGACGGCTTCTATATTTGCCGTCTGGAAAAGCAGAAGTAAGGAATTGCCTATGATCGACATCAAATCGCTGAATCTTCAGGAGATGACCCAGCTGCTGCGGGACATGGGAGAACCGGCTTTCCGGGGCAAGCAGGTGTTTACCTGGCTCCACAAGGGCGTGACCTCCTTTGAGGACATGAGCAACCTCAGCAAGCCCCTGCGGCAGAAGCTGGCGGAGCAGTGTGTCATCACCGTCCCCACGGTGGAGCGCAAGCAGGTCTCCAGACACGACGGTACGGTCAAGTACCTGTGGCGGCTGGGGGATGGCAACTGCATCGAAACGGTGCTGATGCGCTATCACCACGGCAATACCGTGTGCATCTCCTCGCAAGTGGGCTGTCGCATGGGCTGTGCCTTCTGCGCCAGCACCATTGCCGGTAAGGTGCGGGATCTGACGCCCTCCGAGATACTGGATCAGGTGCTTTTCACCCAGCTGGACAGCGGACTGGATATCTCCAACATCGTTTTGATGGGCATTGGCGAGCCGCTGGATAATAAGGATAATGTGCTGAAGTTTCTGGAGCTGGTCAACAGCCCGGACGGTTTGAATATCGGCATGCGGCACATCAGCCTGTCCACCTGCGGCATCGTGCCGCAGATCGACGCGCTGGCGGAGCTGAACCTGCAGCTGACGCTGTCGGTGTCCCTACACGCGCCGGACAGCGAGACACGCTCGAAGATCATGCCGGTGAACAGGGCCTACGACGTGGAGACGCTGTTTGCCGCCTGCCACCGGTATTTTCAAAAGACAGGCCGCCGCATCAGCTTTGAATACGCCATGATCGACGGCGTCAACGACCACGATTGGCAGGCGGATCTCATTGCCCAGCGCATCAAGGGCATGCCGGGGCATGTGAATCTGATCCCGCTGAATGAGGTGACGGAAAGTCCCTTTAAGCCCAGCCGCCGCACCGCAGCCTTCCAGAAGCGGCTGGAGTCTCACGGCATTACCGCGACAGTTCGCCGCAGTCTGGGCGGCGACATCGACGCATCCTGCGGCCAGCTGCGCCGCAAGGCCATGGAGGAGAGCAAAAAATGAGGATCTGGGGGATCACCGACACCGGACTGGTGCGGCGTGAAAATCAGGATGCCTATGCCACCGCGGTGATCGCGGACTGCACCGTAGCTGTGGTGTGCGACGGTATGGGCGGAACCAACGGCGGCCATATGGCCAGTACCATTGCGGTGGATACGTTGCTGGAAAAGCTGCGTGACACGTTCCGGCCCAGTATGGAGCAGGCGCAGGTCAAAAACGCGGTGCTGCAGGGTATCGCACAGGCCAACGACGCTATCCGCGCCAAGGCGGCGGAGGATGAAACGCTGGCCAACATGGGTACAACGATGGTATGTGCCGTTTGCCGCGACAATGAGGCACTCGTTTTTAACGTAGGCGACAGCCGCAGCTATCTGATCGGAGAGAGCGGCATCCGCCAGATCACCCGTGACCACTCGGTGGTGGAGAATATGGTGGAACGGGGCGATATCACGCCCGCGCAGGCCCGCCGCCATCCCCAGCGAAACCTGATCACCCGCGCCCTTGGGCCGGACGCTCAGGTGGAGACGGATGTTTTCACTGTGCCGTGGCAGCAGGGGGATTTCCTGCTGCTGTGTACCGACGGGCTGGTCAACACCGTGACGGATCAGGAGATGCTGTTTGAGGTCATGCACGAAAATGATCTGGACAGCTGCGTAGACCGTCTGATGGCCGCGGCCAAGGAGCAGGGTGCGCCGGATAATGTTACGGTAGTTCTGCTGCAAAATCTATGAAAGGAGATGACCACAAATGGATCAGTACATTGGAAAAATGTTGGATAACCGC
>CAVBAZ010000262.1:0-2765 GCA_963593515.1 Bacteroidaceae bacterium | reverse complement strand
AGCGCGAGTGCAAGAAGAACGTGGAGATCCTGCATCCCGCGTTCGCTCTGGAAGCCTCCGACATCAAGACCGAGGTCGTGGATACCGTCAAGGCCGCCAAGAAGCTGGTTGACCTGATCGGCGCGGACTTCATCGTGTCCGTTGGCCGTGGCATCTCCAAGGATGTGGAGGGCGGCATCAAGCTGGCCGAGGAGCTGGCAGAGGTGCTCGGCGGCGTGGTCGGTTCCTCCCGCGCCTGCGTGGACGCCGGCTGGATCAGTGCCGACCATCAGGTCGGTCAGACGGGCAAGACCGTCCATCCCAAGGTCTACATCGCTCTCGGCATCTCCGGCGCGATCCAGCACAAGGCCGGTATGCAGGATTCCGAGTGCATCATCGCGGTGAACAAGAACGACACCGCGCCCATCTTCGAGGTGGCGGATTACGGCATCGTCGGCGATCTGTTCAAGGTCGTCCCCGAGCTCATCGAGTCCATCAAGGCCGCCAAGGCCGCGAAATAATGAGCTCCAGAAAATCAAAGGGTATCATTTTTGCTGCAGGATTTATTCTATTATTATTTGTTGGCATTGTTTATGCGTGGTCGATACTATCTGTCCCATTATCCGAAGAGTACCACTGGAACAGTCGGCAGTTAAGTCTGAACTTTACCGTCATGATGTCGTTTTTTTGCCTGAGTGGCATCGTAAGTGGGAAGCTCTGTACAAAAACAGGACGTGCCGCGTATTCCCTGGCCATCGCAGGATTCCTGATATGTATTGGTTTTATTGGCACGGCTTATTGCACCAACGGTTACATTGTCCGTCTATATCTCTTCTACGGCATCTGCATTGGTACTGGCGCTGGTTTCGCTTACAATTCCATCGTCTCAACTGTGACCGCATGGTATTCGGCCTCTGGGCGAGGTAAAGTCACCGGTGTACTGATGATGGGATTCAGCATCAGCACATTGGTAATGGGCAGCGTGATTGACTCGATAATCTCCCGCGGTGCATTTCGCTGGCAGTCGGTCTTTGCAGCTTATGGCGTGATCACCTGTGCTATCCTTCTATGCGGCATTTGGATCATTCGCTTTCCATGTAAAAGTGATTCGGTCGAAATGGTAAAGACAGATGGAAAAACTCCGTCTGAAATGCTGCATACATCCAGTTTCTATATTGTGTTTTTATATGCAGTAGCTGGCTCACTGGTTGGATGCGGTGTGATCGCACAAGCAAAACAAATCGCTTTGAATAGTGGGGCAGACTACAGTACAGCAACCTTTTGTGTAGGCATGTTGGCCGTTTCCAACGGACTGGGCCGTATCGTCTCTGGTGCGGTATATGATAAACGTGGGCAGAAAGCAGCCGTGCTGCTGCCTGTTGGAATATTGGCATCAGGATTGGCGATGCTTTTTATTGCTCTACGGTATGCGTTCCCTTATCTTGCGATGGCAGGCCTGGCACTGATTGGATTTACATATGGCTGCATGCCATCTATTTGCGCCACATTTGTTGCAGATAAATTTGGCTCCACGTATTATGCCGCCAATCTAAGCTTGATCAACCTCACCATGCTGTTTTCTTCGTTTTCATCTGTAATCAGCGGAACACTATACGCCAAATCCGGCAGCTTTCTTACAGTTCTTGTTCTATACAGCATCAGTTGGGGCATAATGCTCATGCTGTATGTTGTCGGGAAAAACATGTATAAGCAAAGGCTTTCATAAAATTCACCCATGCAGAGGATATCAGACAACATTTGCGGTCTGATATCCTTTGTTTCATGCTTCCTGCGAGTTATCCGCTTATAGCTGTACTGTTGAACAGACATGTCAAGCCTTCAGATGTAAAATAGAACAAAGCGTTTATCATAGGTGTCACAACATAGTCTGAACCCCTGAAAGCACTATGCGCTCTCAGGGGTTCAACCATAAATCACGATACAGCTCGTTTGGGAAAATTGCTTTTACTCTACCTTCGTATACGTCCGGGCGGATTCCTCGCCCCGAAGGACGCGTAGGCAGCCAAAGGCCAGGGACTGCATCTCATCCTCACCGGGATAGACCGTGACCGGCGCGATGAAGGACACGCGGCGGCGGATCTCCTCGTCGATATACTCCGAGTAGGTGATGCCGCCGGTCAGCAGTATGGCGTCCACCTTACCGCAGACGCCGGGCGCCAGCTTGGCGATGTACTTAGCCACGTTCAGCGCCATGGCGTCGTAGATCAGCTTGGCGTGAGCGTCGCCGTTCTGGATACGCTGCTCCACCTCGCGGCAGTCGGTGGTGCCAAGGTGGGCCAGCAGGCCGCCCCGGCTCTTCACCAGCTTCATCATGCTCTTGTCGGACTGCCCTTCTCCAAAGCAGGTATGGATCACATCGAATATTGGCAGACCGCCGGCGCGCTCAGGGGAGAACGGACCTTCCTCGTCGTTGACGCAGTCCTCGATCTTCCCATTGTGGTGCAGATTCACGGTGATGCCGCCGCCCAGATGGGCCACGATGACGGTGATATCCTGATAGGCCTTGCTCTGCTCCCGTGCGTAGCGCATAGCGGCGGCGCGGGTATTCAGGTTGTGGCCGATGCCCTTGCGGTGCATTTCCGGCAGGCCGGTGATGCGGTTGATATCCGTCAGCTCGTCCACGGTGATACCGTCATAGATGTAGGCGGGGATGTGCAGCTCCTTGCCCAGCGCGTGGGCGATCATGGGGCCTACGTTGGAGGCGTGCTCGTTCTGGGGCTTATACTGGAGCTGCCACACCATGTCCTCGTTGATCTCGTAGGCAC
>CAVBAZ010000261.1:0-9235 GCA_963593515.1 Bacteroidaceae bacterium | reverse complement strand
ATGCCGAGCTGACTGCCCAGCGGAAGGCGGCAGAGCAGTACAACGCCATGCTGTCCGGCGCAGCTATTGCCGAGGGAGGGGCTTCTGCCCCTCCCTCGCCCTACGCTGAGCAGCTCACGGTGGGTGGTGTCATGGCTTACATCGACATCCCCCAAATCGGTGTATACCTGCCGGTACAGCACGGCACAGGCGCAGAGACATTGGAAAAGTCCGTAGGCCATGTAGTAGGAACATCTCTGCCAGTGGGTGGCAGCAGCACCCACGCTGTGCTATCGGCTCACAGCGGCATGGCGTCTGCCAAGCTGTTTTCGGACATTGACCAGCTGGAACTGGGAGATAATTTCTATGTTCACGTTTTGGGCGAAGTGCTTGCGTATGAAGTAGATGCCATCAACACAGTACTGCCGACAGATACGAGCCTGCTCCAAATTGAGGAGGGCAAGGACTATGTAACGTTGGTCACCTGCACACCTTTTGGCATCAATACGCACCGGCTTTTAGTTCGGGGGCACCGTATTCCTTACACTCCGGAGCAGGAGGTCGCAGATGCTGGAGAAAAACCCGTCGCATCTTCATGGACGCAGCATTACCTCACCGGCTTGGGTATCGGCCTTGGCATGGTGACAGTGGTCGGTGGTGGATACTTTTTAGTGAGGAGGCGTCGCCATGCGTAAGACCTCTTTTGTGTTGGCGGCGCTGCTGGCTGTGGCAGGCTTTTGCGTCATGCTCTGGCCGGTGTTCACGGGACACAGGCTGCAAGCCGACACGGACGCTGCCGTGCAGGAGTTCCTGGCCGACTGCGACGAGTCAGAGCAACAGTACCCCGAACTGCTGGCAGCTTTGCAGGAGTACAATCGCCAGCTTTATGCGGAAAAGCAGTGTAACCTCATTGACTTGGAAGCATGCGAGGAACCCGCTGCCGACCTGACCGCCTATGGCATCGACGATGAAATCATCGGTGTGCTGGAGATTTCTGCTATGGAGCTGACTATGCCGGTCTACTTGGGTGCATCCGAGGCTCACCTCGCCGCAGGCGCTGCGGTGCTGGGTAACACGTCCGCCCCCATCGGCGGTAACAACACCAACTGCGTCATTGCCGGACATAGGGGCTGGAGAGGTGCAGACTACTTCCAACATATTGACAAGCTGGCTGTAGGTGACACTGTGAAACTTACGAACCTATGGGAAACGCTGACGTATACGGTGGCCGACATTCAAATTATCCAGCCGCATCAAATCGAAAGAATCAAAATTCAGCAGGGCCGTGACCTGCTGACACTGCTGACCTGCCACCCCTATGCTTCGGGTGGACGGCAGCGGTATGTGGTCTATTGTGAAAGAACCAAAAATTAGGAGGATCAATACTATGAAAAAAGCAATTTGCATCATTCTGGCAGTGGCTGCGGCCATGACATTTATCGTATCCAGACGTCCCCGTCCCCGCGGCCGCAGAGAAATTTGAAAAATTTTCTCAAAAAGTGGCGCACTTTTGATTTCGTTTTACGGATAATGATAATAGGGGGATTTTTATGGACAAGCGCTTTTACCGATTTTTACAGGCAACCTGCTGTAATTGGCGAAACAGTTTTTTCATCGACTGCCAGCATTGTCCCGACTGCTCCGGCTTTCTTCTGTCTGTAAATCACAATGCCGTGCCAACGATCATCCCCGTGGCAGTATTCGAGGAGCTTTCCGGCGAGACCGTGGATAAGTATGATTGCGTCGGCGTTATGACGCTGGAAGGCTTCCAACGCTTCTACACCAGTTGGCTTGTCTGGAATGTAGAGGACCCGAAACGGTGCAGCCTTTCCCAGATGTGGGAGAGCTGCCAGCAATGAACGTATACACCCGGTAAAGGAGGTGAATCATCTGAAAAGAGTCAACATCCACTGCCCCAACTGCGGGGCCAAGGCCACTCTACATCCGGCCAGCTTTGTATACGGCGACAACCGTGGTACGTACAAGTATCTGTATGTCTGTGACCGTTACCCCGCCTGCAACAGCTATGTGGCCGCCCATCGCACCACACGGCTCCCGTTGGGCTCTCTGGCAGACGGTGATCTGCGGCATAAACGTATTCAGGCACACCGGGCTTTCGACCGCCTGTGGCGCTCCGGTCTGATGTCCAAACGAGAGGCGTACCAATGGATGCAGACAGAGTTCGGCCTGCATAAAGATCAGGCGCACATCGCACAATTCGGCGCGTATATGTGTGACCGGCTGATCCGCGCCTGTGAACAGTTTCATATCCCCGGCACAGAGATCGCATAGAGACCGTGCCTAAATCCACCGGGAAAGAGAGGTGAATTCAACAATGAAGAATAAGGATATCGCCCTTACCGATACCCAGCGCGATATGGTAGAGGCGAACATGGACGTGGTACGCTGGGCCATCCATACCAGTGTTCAGGTCAATGAGCAGTGCTATGGTTTCGGCTATGACGATTTGTTTCAAGAGGGCTGCATCTGGCTCTGTAAGGCTGCGGTGACATATGACCCGGATGGCGGGGCCAGCTTTCCCACCTATGCCCAGAAGGTCGTTGAGAACGGTCTGCGCACCTATTGCCGGCTGCAGCGCAGCAAGGAGAGACGCTGCTTCCCGGTATCAGAGATCTTTGACACGGAAGCTGACAGCCGCCGTGCCATGGCTTCCGGTATCCGCAGCTTTCAGGAGCAGCTGGCTGAGGTAGATGCGCTGTCCCTTCTGGAAAGCGCAAAGCAGCAATATGATGGTGTAGCCCGGCTGGGCATTGAGGCAATGCAGCTGAAATTTATCGGCCTAAGCAATACGGACATTGCCGCCCATTATGGCATCAAGGCAAACTACCTGGGTGCGGCCGTACATAGAGCTGCCGAACGCCTGAAGTCCAACAAGGAGTTTTTGCAAAGCCTTGAATATGAGCCGATGAAGAAAGGCTCCAAGGCTTCATGAGAAAATGTGAGGTGAAATACATGCAGAAATACTACACGGCGGTAGGCCGTTTTGAGCGCAAAGGCCACATGGGCGATATGACCTGCCCTATGGTTATCATCAACAAGCGAGAGTACGCATTGGACATTCAGGAGATGATCCTGTGGGCCACGCTGAACTGGCAGATCATGGACGCCAGAGCCCTTGAGGATACCTATATCGCCAAGCTGAAGGCCAGCGGCATCGCACCGCAGCGCAGCTTCCATGACTGTATGCGCCGGCTGCTGCAGCGCGGGCTGGTGGTTGAGGGCTGCGGTGAGACCGGTGAGGATGCGCTGTATGCCCTGCTGTCAGGACTTTATGTAGTGCCGATCTCCGACAGTCTGCTGCTGCGCCTGATCTCTTTTATCAAGCTGACGGTCTTCGGCCATGTCCCCTTTGCCATTACCAGGAAGCTCTTCCGCAAAGACCGGCGCAACGCAAATGAGCGGCGGGTGTACCACCTGTCCCAACAGGCGCTTTTGTCCACAGCAGAGCTGATCAAGTGTGTGGAGTATGATATCCATACGATCCACTCTGATTCGCAGCTGATGGAGGCCCTGTATGCAGACGATACCACCACCAGCGATAATATCGCGGATATGGTCAGGCCCTTCGGCTGCTGCCGCCCGGTGCTGCAGGCTGTGGCAAACCTTTATCTGCGCCGCCAGATCATCTTTGAGAGGCTGTCATGATGGACAAGCTCAGGACAGCACCGCTGCCTCTGAAGAAAAAGCTGCTCCTTACCGCATTGGTAGGAGCAGCTTTCTTCTTTGTAGGTCTGGCAGCCATTTTCTTTTCCCGTGATACCATCACCGTTCTACTCAGCGGCATCCTCGCCGTAGGTCTCGCTTACAAAGCAGTGGTACTCTATTGCCTTATTATCACCGCCCGCTATACCGCCATTGATGGCGTTTGCATTGCCATTATGCAGACGCCGCTTCGCAAGTACCGCAATATCCGGATCATAGACAATCAGGAGCATGAAATGACGCTCGTACTGCCCAAGCAGGACAGGATAGAGATTGGACACCAGTACCGTTTCTATTTCAAATCTTCTGAACATATCCTGACCGGCAGCAGCTTCCTTGACGCATCCCTCCCCACCGATGGTTTCCTTGGGCTTGAGGAGACGTCGGATTATAGCAATATTGACATAACACATCAAAAATAGTATAATCCAAACCAAGGTGAGCATACTATGATTAGAAGGGGGCTGTGATATGGCACTTTTAGATAGACTCACAGAGGATTTCGGCTGTAACGAGCCGATCTTACTTGATGAGATTGACTGCGGGGGCTATTCACGCCCGTGGCTCTTCAAAGAACTGAACGAATTGTGTAGGACTGGTAAACTGGTGCGTTTTGACCGGGGCATCTATTATATTCCCACTGCGACAGCATTTGGCGCCAGTCTGCTCGACCCCCGCAAGGTAATCGAGAAAAAATATGTAAAGGATCGCTCTGGCTGTTATGGCTACTATTCCGGTGCAGCTTTCTTAAACCAACTGGGGCTATCAACGCAGATGCCAAATACCATTGAAGTCTGTACCAACAATGAAAAGACACGTTCCCGTGAGTTAGCTATCGGGAAACAGCGTGTTATTTTACGCAGAGCCAGAAGCAAGATCACGGCAAAGAATGCTGCTGTTTTGAGTTTTCTGGAGCTGATGAATGAGGTGCCGGCATCTTATTTCTCCGAAGGAAGAAAGAAGCTGACCATAGAGTTTATCACAAGAAACGGCATTACAAGACGCGATATCACAGAATACGCACCGGCATTTCCTGATAAGGCTATGCGCACTCTGGTGGAAAGTGAGATCATCTATCATGTTGCACAGTAATAGAGAATTGTTTGAGCAGACAGTGCTGCGAACGGCGGATGCGACGGGGATCGCAGCCAGTATCATCGAGAAGGACTACTATGTCACAGAATTTTTGAGGAAGCTGACTTCCTACCAGCCGGACATCGTGTTTAAGGGCGGCACTTCACTCTCAAAATGCTATAAGCTGATCCAGCGTTTTTCTGAGGACATTGACCTGAATGTTGAAGATCGTCCCAGTGAAGGACAACGCAAAGCGCTCAAACGGAATATTGTGGCGGTAATTGATGACTTAGATTTATCTCTGAGCAATGCTGAAGAAATTCGCAGCCGGCGTGACTATAATCGCTATATCATCAATTACCCCGCTTTGCAAGGGGCAGCGTATTTGAAGCAGCAGCTTATCGTTGAAACCGTTGTCTCCATGCGCGCATTCCCGAATCATCCCATGGACGCATCCAGTCTCATTTATGATTTCCTAAAAGATACCGGCAGGGACGACATTATCCGCGAATATCATCTGCAACCATTTTCGGTCAATGTGCAGGCAGCGGAACGCACTTTGCTGGATAAGCTGTTTGCGCTTGCGGACTACTATCTCAACGGAGCTATCACAGAGCATTCGCGCCACATCTATGACATATATAAACTGAGTATGATCGTCACGATTGATGATACTCTGCGGCACTTAGCCCGCGAGGTCTTTCTGGAACGCCGCCCGCACAAGACATGCCCGTCTGCGCAAGAGGGAGTGGATATGAATGATCTTCTCCGACAGATCATTGACTCCGACGCATATAGAAGTGACTATGATCAGATTACATCCGCACTTCTCTTTGAAGACGTGTCATACTCTACCGCAATTACTGCGCTGCAGCACATCATTGATTCTCATGTGTTTTAAGAAATATCTATATATAGAATTGTGAACTATTGACAATCGCAATATATAGTGTTACAATGCACTTGTAGTTGTTTTATGTGCATCGCCCGATCAGGGTTTCCGATCATTTTTCGGATCGCACACGTTTGTTAAGTTTGTAATTTTGTGCCGACATGACAGCATTGCCTTAATGGCTGATGCTGTATGCCGGCACTTTTTATATAGATATTTTAGCCGTAAGGCAGAAAGGAGTGTAATGGCAAATATATCCGTCGTCGGCCGTATCGTATCGGATGATATTGAACTGAAAGTCAGTGCCAATAACCGGCCCTATCTTCGGTTTGATCTTGCGGAGCGCACCGGTAAGGGAGCTTACGCAAGAACGCAGTATTATCAGGTCGTTGCTTTTGGCGCTATCGCCTCTCAATTCGCAAAAAGAGAATTGCACCGTGGTGCGCTGATCAATGTGGAAGGCGTTCTGGAGTTGGAGGACTATCTGAAACGGGATGGCTGGACGCGGGATAAGCGTCTGAAGGTCATTGCGTTTCGATGGCGCTATCTCCAGCCCAGTGAGGCGAAAGCGCCGGAACAGGCGCCGGAGATCGACGGAGAACGAGAACCCCTGCCCGGATAAAATGCCGGGCATAAGAGGAGCTGTCATGTATCAAAAAAGATGCGTGGCAGCTCCTCTTTTTTGTTTTTATCACAAAAATGAAAGGATGTGCAAAGCATGAATAAGAAGAAGTCCATTTGGTCTGGTGTCTCTGTCCTTATCGCGGCCGTTCTGGCTATCGTTGCGTTTGTACGCAGCGACACACAGATCTGGCTTCTGACAGCCGCATTTACCATTTGGGCGATTTGGGTCACGGTCGCGTTCGTGTTCCCTTATATTCAGGAACAGGAAACTGAGAAGAGGCGTGCTGCCCGCAGAGCTGCCTATGACGCGCAGCGGCAGAGCCTTCGCTCACTGTCCATGGAAGAGGAAAATGGCTTCGGCCCACTGCTGCTCCGCCATGTCAATCACAGGATCTCCGCGTATCTGAAAGCGGTGTATCCGGATGCCACATGGGAGTGGCGCAGTCCGGAACCGGAGAAGCTGATCCTTCACGGCGGAACAGGCCGTATCACTATCTCCGGTATTCCCGACTATGACCAGGCAGAGGTGACATTTGACCAAAAGGCCAATTTTTCCTGCTCACTGCTGAAAGTCACACCTGTGGTGCAGAGCACAGCGGAGAACGGCGCTTCCGAGAAGCTGCCGGCCCCGCCCCGTGAGATCGATCCGCAGGTCTGGTTCGAGCAGCAGGGCCGCAAGGTTCTGGATGATCTGATCTACGATCTCAACTCCCGCGGCTACAGCAGTCTGGTTATCAAGGATAACGGTGACGTCTGCATCCGTCAGGGTGACGTGGAGAAAGCACAGACCTCATTCAAGAACCTGCCGGAGAAGCATTATTGGCCCCGGCTCCTGAAGGTATTTGAGCGTGAGGGTATCGCCGCCAGCATGACGGATGATGCCATCGCACTGAACTGGTAAGGAGGGTGCTGCCATGAAAACAGGCTTGACGCTGGAGCAGCTTGCCGCCGAGATCACCCGGCAGCAGAATGCCAAAGAGGATTATGTGGTCAATACCGGAAACCTTCGTCTTGAGAGCTACGGCCCCGATCTGGCGCTCCATGTGCTGGACAATGATGGCGCAGACCGTATTGAACCGCTGGAGATTGGCGATATCGCCCACCGGCAGATCGGTACGCACCTGAGCATCCCCGCCAAGTACTATGAGCGAATGCGCAGCGAAGACCCCGGACTTCTGGCACACAATGTCAACACATGGCTGGAGCGGACGCCTGCCCAGCGTATGATCCGTGTTCTGGACGGTAAGGCCCGTGCCTACCTCAGCAACCGCTATCTGCGTATGGACAACTACAGCATCGCCTCGGCGGTACTGCCCATTCTGGCGGAGATCCCCGATGTCCGCATCGAGAGCTGCCAGATCACCGACAGCCGTATGTATATCAAGGCGGTCAATCCCCGCTTACAGGAGGATGTGACGCCGGGTGACACAGTGCAGGCCGGTGTGGTTATCAGCAACAGCGAGGTAGGCTTAGGCTCTGTCAACATCCAGCCCCTGATCTACCGATTGGTATGCAGCAACGGCATGGTGGTCAATGATGCCGCCACGAAGCGCAACCATATCGGCCGGGCGACAGATGCGGAGGAGAACTTCCAGCTCTATTCTGAAAAGACATTGGCTGCGGACGATCAGGCTTTTCTGCTGAAGGTACAGGACACCGTCCGTGCCGCCGCAGAGGAAGCGCGGTTCAGTCAGGTGGTGGGCATGATGCGGGAGGCTGCGGCTGTCCCTATGAACACCACGGATGTACCCGGCGTCGTGAAGCTGACCACCCGGCAGTTCGGTCTTACGGACTCGGAGGGTGAGGGTATCCTGCAATATCTGATTGAAGGCCACGACCTGAGCTTGTACGGACTCTCCAATGCGGTAACACGGTACAGCCAGGACGTAAACAGCTATGACCGTGCCACGGATCTGGAGATCATCGGCTACAACATTCTGGCAATGCCCAGAAGTGTGTGGTCACGGCTGAATCAGGTATCCACAGCGTCCGCAGCGTAATGTGAAAACAAAATGATTAAATGGAGGATCAAAAAATGAGTTATCCTGAAACTACGACGATGGCGACTCCCTACACGTTCAACCTTCCCTCTATGGACGGTCTTGACTTCGGCAATGATGATCTTGCCGATGATATGGAGGGCCTGACGCTCTCCTTCCCCAAGGTCAAGATCCCGGCTGGCGGCTCTCTGCAATTCGAGTTGCCTACCGGCGACCCGGAGAATCCGGAGTATGTCCGCTTTCTGCAGGGTGTCATCCTGTTCCACCACGCCAGCGGCGCCTATTGGCCTGAAGGCATGGAATACGATGATAACACGGTTCCCCTGTGCTCCACTGTGGATGGGAAGCAGGGCTACGGTACGCCTGGCGGCGCCTGCGCTGCCTGTGAGCTGAACCGCTACGGTACGGCAACGGACGGAAAAGGCAAAGCCTGTAAGAATATGCGTATTCTGTATCTCCTGCAGGACGGTGACTATATCCCCGTACAGCTTTCTCTGCCGCCTACCAGCCTGCGGCCGTTCAATGATTTCATGAACGCCGCGTTTGTGGCCCGGCGTCGTCCGGCATGGAGCAGCGTGGTGCAGATCGGCCTGAAGCGCGTGGACAATGGCAACACCTACAGTGTGGCTACCTTCCGCAAGATGGCCGACCTTCCTCCTGAAAAGGTGGGCGAGTTCCGCACCTTTGTGGAATCGTTCCGCCAGCAGGCGAAGGAGATGCTGAAGAGTCGTGCGGAGCTGTCTGCCGCCCGCGAGAACGAGGATGACCAGTATACTGCCGCAAACACGGAGTATACCGTTGCCGACAGCGGCGATCACTTCTGCATTTCCGGTGCTGATGTGATCGACGGTGAACGTGAGGAGCTTCCCCAGTAAATGAATCCGTCAGACCCCGCGAGGGTCTGAACCATGTGAAGAGCCGCAGCCTGAGCAAAGACTCAGGC
>CAVBAZ010000260.1:0-12584 GCA_963593515.1 Bacteroidaceae bacterium | reverse complement strand
GCACAGAGGCAGTGGGTTTCCCTTGCCTCTGTGTTTTTTTCATTTGACGCTTACCATTGATCGGCAAGACATGCCGATAACGTAAGGCCGGAGCATGTGCCCCGGCCTTATCTACATCGTCCTTACAGGATATCCAGCTGGCGCAGGCTGTCGAGAAACTCGCCCACATCGGCGCGGAGCGTGGCCTCGTCCACCTCGTATTCCTCCAGCATCTGCTGCACCAGCGCTTCCTCGGTATCGCACTGGGGCAGCAGATCCCACATGCGCTCGCCGGTCTCGTTCAGGGTCAGCAGACCCTTCAGCTCCAGTGAGGCATCGCCCACCGGCACAAGGATCACGTCCCCGGCGATGCTGCGCTTGACCAGTTGTTTGCGGATATTCATTGTTCTGCCTCCTCCAAGGTCAGCCGTACCGTCTCATGCGTCATTTCGCACAGATAGGTGGGCTTTTCGTCAAAATGTCCCGTTTCCGTCACGCACATGGCTGCGCAGGCATGGCACACATGCTTGCTGGCGCACACGGCGCACTCCGGCGGCAGCCGGATGGCGGCGGTGGCCTCCTTGGTCAGCCGCCACGCCTCGTCAAAGCCCAGTTGCGGAACGGAAAACTTCGGCTGGGTCATCATGCCGCAGGGCGTCATGTCGCCCTGCCAGTTGATCCAGAAGGCGCTGCGTCCGGCACGGCAGGAAACGCCTTCGCCCGGTGTACCCTCGCAGACCTCCTCCCGCGGCACGGCCATTCCCTGCCGCATAGCATCGGCCCGCTTCCGGAACACCTCCGGCTCGAACCGCAGCTTGTCCCACGCCACAGCGTACTCCGCCGCCTGACGTGCGGTGAATCGGTCGTTCTGCCCCACCATGTCCTCGCTGCGGCGAATGGGCGGGAACATATACGTAGCCAGCTGCATGGGCGTGCCCAACTCCTCTGCCGCGGCGTGGATCTTCTCCATGTCCGCCGCGTTGTAGGGCGTCAGCGACACGTTCATCTTCACGTCCACGCCCAGCTCCTTCAGGGCGCGGATGTTGGCTGTCACCCGGTCAAACGCCGGATGGCCGCACAGCCGCTGATAGGTCTCGTTTCCGCCGCCGTACAGGGTAATGTTGAACCGGAAGGGCGGCTCATGCCGGAAGAAGTCCAGCCAGTCCTTGTCGATCAGCGAGCCGTTGCTGTTGACCGACACCAGCAGCCCCATCTTTTTCAGCTCTGTCAGCAGGTAGCGGAAGTCGGGGCGGATCAGCGGTTCGCCGCCGGTCAGCAGCAGGAACAGCATGCCCCGGCTGCGGGCGTCCTCCGCCACCGCCAGCCATTCGTCGGCGGTCAGCTCCCTGCCCCGACGCTGTTGCTCCTCCGCCGTCAGGTGTACATAGCACATCTTGCAGTCGAAGTTGCAGCGGGCTGTCAGCTCAAAGTTTCCCGCCAGCGGCGTGCCGTCGCGGCAGGCCTTGGCGTGCAGATATGTGGATAAACGGGGTTCAACGCTGCTGAATTCCATCTCAGGCCCTCCCTAATTGGGTCTTTAGCGCTTGAACAGCGCTCTCGTCCTTGCGGCATTCCATCGCATATACCGGCACCGCACCCACCAGCTGCGCCGCCAGCTCCGTCATGCGCGCGGCGGAGTCCGCCGCCCACGGATAGTAGGCGCACTGGTTCAGCAGCCGGACAAAGGTCTCCTGCGGCCGCAGGGTGTACAGGCGGTTCTCCGCCGCCTGCACCGGCAGCACGATGGCCCGCAGCGGCGCGCTGATATTGTGGCAGATGCCGGAGGTGCCGGAGTACAATATCCCATGTACCGTGACGTCAGCGGGCCGGATCAGCGACCGGTCTCCATTGATGACCTGCGCACCGGCATATTGCCGCCACAGCTCCGCCTGCGTGCTCTTTCCCGCGCCGCTTGGCCCGGAGAACAGGATGCCCTCGCCCTCCGGCGTCACGATGTAGGCGCTGTGCAGGATCAGCATGCCGTGATCCGCCAGCAGATCAAACAGGCCCGCCGATTCCAGAACCGTCCGCGCCGACAGCGTATCGCGGTATATGGTGGGCAACCGCACCTCGGTGATGTCACTCTCGCGGATGGCACAGGCCGCGTAGCGGTCACCATAGTTCCGCATGAGGCAAAAGTGCATGCCCTCCCGCCAGCGATAATCGCCGTGCTGGTGCGCCGCGTCCTCCGGCGGCTGCGGCAGACTATCAGTTATCGTCACATGGATGGTGTGATCCGCCGCGCCGCTCTCCGTCCGGAAGGGCTGGCAGATATCGGAGGGCTGCCACGGGGCCTCCCCCGTCAAATGCAGCGTCACACCGCCGAAAGTATAATACTCACTGTACATAAGTGGCAAACATCAACTTGCTGTAATCAGTCGAAAAGTGTCCGGCGTAGCAGGTGGTGCTCTCGCCCGCCTTCAGTCCGTTCGTGCCGACCCGGTAGGTGATCCCCCCCAGATACATGTCGCCGTTGGTGATCTTGTAATAGACATAGATCTGGCCGGTGATGTCGCTGTCGGACTTGTTGGTGATGGTGATGGCAGTATCCTGCGTCTCGATCTCCAGCACGTCGCTGCACAGGGATGGCTCCGTCTCGAACACGGCGTAGGCGCTGACGTCAGCTGTCATGCCCTCCGTGCTTTCCGGCTCGGTCTGGCGGGACAGCTCCAACAGATAGGCGGAAGCGCCTACCGGCAATGTCGTCAGATCAAACTCATACGCCGTCTCGCCCACTGTCAGGGTAATGTGGGCATACTGCACTGTCTTGTCGCCGTCGTTGCGCACCGTAATGACCATCACATCAGACACGACGTCATCGCTGCCGTCCTCCACAAAGGCCCCGGCATAGTGGCTGACGTTCAACAGGGTCAGATGATAACCCAGATCCATCGTCGTTTCTTCTGTTGCGGTGTTACCGCCGCTCTGGCCGTCATTGGCCGCGTCGCCGTCGTCACCGGCCCCACCGCCGCAGGCGGTCAGCGCCAGTGCCAGCGCCAGCAGCAGCGCGAATAGCTTGCAAAAACGTTTCATGGTGTTCTCCTTTGCGTCCGCCATTTGTAATGGCGGCAATTCAGGGAAAAAGTGCCCCGCCCTCTCGGGCAGGGCACTTTTGTTGTGGGGTCAGGATGTGAAGATTTTTGTCGTATCTGTTGAGGTCTGATAGCAAAGGCCATAGTCTTCCGGAACAAATTCGCATGTTGGCTTTTCTACAAACAAAACTATCCCAGCAAGAGGTTGACAATTATCCATCCCATGATTAATTGGAGATCCACATCCTGCGGCAATGTTGGCACTGAGTTCAAAGTTCTCGAAGAGAACCTGAGGCTTCACATAGGATTTTTTCATCATTCATTCACTCCTCTCAGAACCAACGGCTGAACAGCTTATTCAGCCAACCGCCGACGCCGGGACGCTGGGCGGCAGCCCGTACCGTCAGCACCGCATGGATAGCCTCGCTGGCCGTACCCTCGGCGTTGACAGCCGTGACCGCATAATCAGCGGTCTCACTGGCGGTAATGGTGTAGGTAAACTCACGGTACGTCACCTTCTTGGCGTTCCAGCCCCAGCCGGTACGCTGGGTGCGGGTACGGTAGGTGTCGATGGTCACGCCGTCCACCGTGATGGCCTCCACATCCTCGGAGGTCTTGACGGTCAGCGTGGCCTTCTCGCCTGCCCTGACGCTGCTGCGGTTCCAGCTGGCCTCAAAGCGCTCCGGCGTGAAGGTCTGCACCTCTTCCGGCGCATACATGGCACGCACCATTTGCACAGCTTCATTGATTGCCGTATCGCTCATGATTGCAAGCGATGCCGTCGCTTCCTCTGTAAAGGTCACCTTGACATTTGTCAGAGACAGGATCGTATTACCGGTATTGCGGATCAGGATCGTGCCCCTCTTTGCCATCTCTGTGATGTCGTAATACATGTCGGTGGCAGTATTGACCGTCTTTGCTTCGCCGCTGCCGATCGTGTAAGTTGCCGCACCGTCAACAGCCTTCAGGCCCAACTGAACGGTAGCGACCTTGTCCCAATCGCCATCCAGCTTAAAGGCAAGCGTCTGATCCTTCGCCAGATATACTTCATGGTTGGGGCCAAAGTTCTTATAATTGGTCTGCGTTGCCTCAACTGTACCTTCAATCAGAACAGCCTTATAGTTGCCTGGCTCTGTCGTTGCAAGCGCATCGCGCAGTTCAAAGTACTGCGGATAGCCTTCCTTCTCGTTCTTCTTGTTATAATCCGCATAGTTCGTCCCCATGGGATCATACACCCGGATGGCATCCAGCCAGAAGCTGTACTGGCCATCGCCGGTCTTGTCGAAGTACTCGCCGTAAGCCGCCGTCAAAGTGACGGTATAGGTATCATACTTCAAACCAGAGACTTTGATAATAGGAAGTTGATAGAGCTTGTTGTCGGAGCCGCTTGCCACCTCAGTGAAATTGCCATCCTCGTTATACTTATACCCATAGTAGTTGTTGATAAACGTGCTATATACCTTTTCACCCTTAGCGTTCTTCACCTCGCAGGTGATAACGCCGGAGTCGTTATCGGTCAGGGAGATGACATCGAAGCCGGTGCCCTTGAATGTGAAGGTGGCGGTAGGCCAAGCGCTGTCAGCAGCATTCGCCCAATTCTTAGTCATGTCGGCGGTCACGGTGACCTTTTTGGCGCTGCCCATGGAGAACTTGGTGCAGTCCTTATAAGCCTCATCGTAGCCGTAAAGGTTCTTCTTGTCGCCCAACACTTCCAGCAGCTGGTTGGCAGTCTGCTCGGTACCGTCGGGGCTCCACTTAGCGTCAGCCGCCGCGCCTGCGCCATCATGGAACTGCGCAAAGCTGTCCTCGTAGTACACGGTGGATGCGGGGATGACCTTTACTGTGTAAGAAACAAAGCCGGATTGCACTTTGCCATCAACTGTAATATTGCCATCATAGGCAACGGTAATGGTATCTTCTCCATCGATAGTCTTGTTCAGCGTATAAATAACGTTCTTCTCAGCATCGGTTGTTATCGTTGCATACGCACTATCGGTTACACTCACTTTGCTAAGCGTGGCACTCGCAAGTTCCTTACTGAAATCCGCAGGTGTGATCTTCAGCGGTAGACCAAAGTCCACCACAAAGGTCTTGGAGCCAACGAACTCATAATACAGATACACATCCGTACGCTCTTCATTACGCGTAACTTCTACGCATTTATAGTCGATGGCATAACGGTATGCCGGAGGGACGCTGGGCATCGTTGACAAATCGGACGAAACAATTTGTGTAACGCCAAACTTGTTCTTAACGTCACCGTCGATCAAATCGCCCTTCCAATTCGCCTGATTCAGCGCAATCGTTTCTTTAAAGCGTTGATTGAGATCGTTGATGTCCTCTACAATAATATTGTAGTCGTGGAACTGGTTGCCTGTCGCCTTGTCAATGTAGTGAACTGTCAACTGACCTTCCACCGCTCTTGTGCGGATGTAGTAGGTGATCAGAGCGCCATGTTGATTATACACTTCCACGCCGCGAACGTAAGGATCGCCGCCGATCTTGCAGCCGCTGTAGGTCGTATCTCCGCTAGTGATAGCCTGATACTCGTCCAGGTTGCTGTTGTCGCGGGTCGCTTCGTCGATAGCCCAGACGATCTTCTCCTTACCGTTGTAAGCGTAGTCGGTCGCATCACTGATGGTCTCACTGACACTATCATTCGTCATGGTGATGGTGACCATGTAGATCTCATAGTCACTAGTATTTACGCCGCGGAAGTTGTTCAGCTGACGATAATACTTGCTGTTGGAATCCTGCTTCACCGAACCGCTGCTATCATTCGGCGTGCAGTGGAACACGAACGTCTTGCCATCCTGCGGGAAGTCAGCCGGATTACGGGTACCGCCCTCATACTTGACGGCGAAATCAAGCATCACATAGTTTCCAGTCTTAATCTGCTTGCTGTAGTCCTCATCGCTACTAATATAGCCCCAGTCGGCCACATCAGTGGTCACTTCCTTGGTGATCTTAGAGCGCATCATATAGTATACAGCCAACTGTTCCGTGCAGGTGGTAGAACTGGCAGTGGTACCACTACCGGTCACCGTTGTCCAGTTGACACGGTCTGCGGAAACCGCCCAAGCGCCGCCATAATATCTGACATACTCGAACTCTGTGCCAGTATTGGAGTAGTCTTTACCGGAGATCAGCTGAATGTTGCTGCTGTGAACACGTCCGGACCACAGCACAAGCTCCTTCTGCACCTTTCCGGTGTATGCCTGCTGCCAATAGGTATTACTGTTCTCATAACGGAGCATGGTCTCCGGCAGAACCGCAGACAGGGGCACGCCGTCCTTACCATATGCGTCACCTGCGGAAACGGAAACATAGTACGGCTTCTTGTTATCCTGCCAGCTGCCGCTTACAAATTCGCCCGTGGTCTGTCCAACCGTATACTGTTTATTATTTTCCGTAGCTACAGCTTGGATATCGCAGTTAGTGAACCACAGCTGCATGGGCAGAGTACCGGCTTTGCTCAGGTCTTCCTTGGTAACGTTGATCGTGTAGCGGACATGACCAATGGTAACATAGGTAGTGCCCTCAGACACACCCTTGAAGGTAATCGTGGTCTGGTCAACAGGATCGGTTTCCTTCAGTGTACCGGGCGTGCCGAGCGTAACTGTTACGGTGGAAGCCCACGGGCCGTAACCATCTTGGTAGCTGTAAGTCAACTCACCGTTACTAAACGTCAAGGTAGTAGCATTGTTACGATTTTGTGTTCTTCCCCAACTACCATTGTTATAGTACAGATAGTAGTTGCCATTCGACAGGCGATACCGATTACTGTTGCTTCCACCCTGTCTAGTCAAAGTCCATTTCGCAGCCTGAGTGATATCAGTCGTCCAACCGCCAGTTGAAGTAAGATACTGCTGGCCATTGCTGCTGCGAATATAATACTCGTCGCTGGTGACCGAAGTCGCAGGGGTAAACTCCTGCTTACCCTCGACCTTGTCATACTCCGCACTTACCACAGTGGCGATCTCAGGCTTCTCAGTCGTATAGCTGCCATCGTAATTCTTGTCCTTGATCGTATCCGTGGCAGTACCGCCGACGGTCAAGTTGATTGTCCTATTGTCGGTGACCTCAACGTCGCCCACTTCCGTGACCGTGATGTCCTGCGTATACTCGTTCTCACCCACGGCGGCGGTGACGGTAGCAGTACCCTTGGCAATCGCCGTAGCGGTCACGCTATTATCCGCAGCATAAGTCGCCACAGTGTTCAGCTTCAGCACACTGTCATCGCTGGAAGACCACTCGGCAGCGCTGTTGTCAGACAGGGACAGCGTAACGGTGTCGCCCACCTTCACGCTGGTGGCACTCGCCACGATCTTGACCGCAGGGGTAGACTTCTTGACAAAATAGGCTGTATTGTACTCAGCCAGCGTCTGGATATAGCTCTCCACATTTGCCCAAGTCACATTATTGCCGGGATAGTCGCACCAGATGGCCGCCATGCAGCCTGCCGGCGTTGTCTTATTGTTATCGCCGTCGATGTTCAGGCAGCTGTTGGTGGTAGACATCTGCTGCTTTGCGTACTCGCAGGTATAGGCATATCCACCCCAGTCGTTGCGATTGGTAATATTCTCCTTGCCGATCACATAATACCAATGGTTATTGGTATTGATGATCTTGAAGCCATTATCAGCCAGAGTTGCCGCCGATGCATACTTATCCGTAGAAGCATCCCAGTAGCAGACGGCAATATTGGTATCAAACTCTACGCTCGTCGAGAGACCGATATGGTAAATACCATCATTGAAGGCCAGCGCCGTCATACCGGTGTTCTGCACCATGGCCGCCATGCTGTTGACCAGCTTGGCATAAGCGGTATAGGTTGTGTTGGTCATGCTGCTGAAGCCGCACTCGTCGGCGGCAATGTTGAACATGGTGCAGCCCTGGTCTTTAAAGTAGGTGATGTACTTCTGCATCAGTGCCTGCACAAAGTTCACACTGGCCGGGTCAGTGAAGTCAATGGCATAATTCACACTGGTACCGCTGGTGGTGGGGGTAGTATACTTATCAGTAGCCACACCCAAGGTCGCCATCGCTCTGACAACCGTCTGGAGGTGACCCGGTGCGTCAAACATGGGGATGATGCCAATGCCCTTGGTCTTGGCATAGGCAATGATGGTGTTCATCTCAGACTGATCCAGTTCGTTGGTTCCGGCATTATAAAACGCCTTGTTGCCCGCCTGAATGGCAGACTTCACATCCTCGCTTGCATAAGTCACACCGCTGGCGGTCACTTCCATATTATCCAGCAGGAAACGCAGGCCGTCGTTACCGAAGGCCAGCTCCACATGGGTATAGTTCGACGCGGCAGCGTAGTCGATGATCTTCTTGAGATCGTCAACGCTGAAATACTTACGGCCGCAGTCGATATGAACGATACGATAGAAGGTGCCATCCTTCAAGGGCACGCTCTGCGTTTTCGTGACATAGTTGAACTCCGTGCTTGCCTGTACCGCCACTTCGCCGTCGGCGGCCTGCGTGTCCGCGTCAACTACCTCAGGCTCCTGCACGTCTTCTTCCACAGGCTCGGTCACCTGCGGCTCGGTCTCCGGCACGTCCACAGCCGCCGCGAATACGGACATGGGCAGCAGACTGACCGTCATGATCAGCGCCAGAAGCAGAGCCAGAAGCTTCTTACTTGTCGTATGCTTTTTCATCTGGTTCATCCTTTTCTCAATCCTTTCTGATAATCTTTCCGTGATGCCGCCCGTCCGCATGGGCCGCGTATGGTTTGAAACATTATGTCCTTCATGCTCTCACTCTCCTATGCGCTGCTCTCCGCGCTATGCGGTATGTCGTTTGACCGAAGGGTTCAGTCAAAGAAAACCGACACTTATTCACGATTTAGTTTACTTCATTTCACCGGTTTTTGCAATAGTTTTTATCTGAAATTCCAGAAAAATCTAAGCCCGTTTTGCGTGCAAAACGCACAAAAAGCGCCCGCCGTTCACGCGGCGGGCGCTGGAGTGGAGCGTTATTCAGCGTCGGGTGTAAATTCTTCGTAAAAAACCGACAGGATCAGGTCGTTCAGGCCCTCCTCGTCCACCGGAAGCTCCAGATGGTTCTGGGCGCTGACGGTGCCCTCCCCCGTGGGTACGCGGAGGATATCACCGGAAAACTGCATGGCGGCGGCCTCGGTGGCCAGATAGACGATGCGGCTCAGGTCGAGGTCGGTGAGAACGTAGTCGTTGACGGTGGTGTAAAGGTTCAGCACGCTGGCGGGATTGCTCTTGATCTGCTGGCGCAGCTGGTCGATGGCGCCCAGCAGAAACAGCTTCTGCCGCTGCATGCGGCCATCGTTGCCGGTGGCGGTCTCCTCGCGCCACTGGATGAAGGCCCGCGCCTGCTCGCCGGTGAGGGTGGCGGTCCCGCCGGGCGTCATACCGCGAAAGACCGCCAGTCCGGGCAGGTCCTGCGGCACGGCCACGGTCACGCCGCCCATGGCGTCGTTCAGCTTGCCCACGCCGCCCAGGAAAAACGCGCCGTAGCCGTCGATCTCCAGTCCGTGGAACAAGGTGGACACCGCCTCGCGGCACAGCTCACAGCTGACGGACAGGCCGTCGCCGTAGGCGTAGGACAGAGCGATCTGGGCACGGGCCACGCCCTGCTGGTGCTGGTCATCCTCCAGAATGGTGATGTCGCACATGGTGTCGCGGGAAACGGAGATCAGCGTCATCTGATCGTTCACCGTATCCAGCGCCGCCAGAAGGATCACGTCCGCCTGATAGTCACCACCGTAGGCCTGGGGCTGGCTGAACTTCTCGTCGGCGTCCACGCCCATCAGCAGCAGGTTCACCATGCCGTCCTTATAGCGGTAGTACTTGCCGTCCCGGTACACGGTATAGCTGTCCAGCTGGGTGTCGTCGCTCTGGTCAATGGTGGGGGCCTTGACCGTCTTGCTGCGCAGGACGCTGCGGCCATGGAGCCAGATGCCGAACACCGTGGCGCACAGCAGCAGCGTTACCGCCATCAGGATAATGAACAGCCGCAGGCCCAGCGACAGTTTTTTGCGTTGCTTCTGCTCTTCCATGGAACCCTCACTTCTTCAGCACGGTGAACTGCTCGGTCAGCACGCCCTGCACCAGATAGCGCTGCTGGCGGTTCTGCTTATAGCAGGTGGACAGGGTCAGCACCTTGTCCCCGAACTCCGGGAACAGGTCGCGGCGGTAATTGGCGTTGACGGTACCATCCAGCGACGCGAAATAGTCGTTGAACTGGTCGGGATCGTCAAAGTCATAGCACAGCAGCAGATGCTCGCTGGAGTGGGGATAGGCCGCGAAGATCTCATAGTGGTACACCGTCTCCGGCGTGTAGATGTAGATATCCCGGTTGGCGGCGAAGTACTCCGCGTCGGCGAAGTTGTTCAGCTGGGCAAACATGGTCTGGGACTGGCGGTTATGGCCGTAGAGCACCGTCATGCTGTCCTGAAAGTCGGTGCTGTTGTACCGCTGGGAGTAGATGCTGCCGCCGGAAAAATACGCCTTGTCCACGCCGTGATTGTTGTAAAACAGGTCGTCCGTTTTGCTCTGCACCACGGCGTAGTTGATGACGGTGCCGGGCACCTCGATCCATGCGTAGATCTCGTCGTTGAGGGCAGTCAGCTCGTCAAAGTCGATATCGGTCTCCATATAGCGGACGTCGCTGTCGGGATCCACGGTGATATCCGCCAGCATGGCGGAGGTCAGGCCGCCGCCCAGCCGCTCGTTTAAGGACTGGCCCCGGACATACTGCACGATGAACAGCACGCACAGCACGCACAGCACCACCGCCACGGCCGACACGCAGCCCAGCAGGATCTTTACAGGCTTTTTCATGGGTCATACTCCTTCCGGAACAAGAAAACGCCCCATAAACGGCACGCCCTCAGGCAGCCTTTCATGGGACGCTTTTCCTCATGTGTTTGTTTCCGCGGCAGGATCAGTCGCGGGCCTTTTTGCCGGTGATCACAGCGATACCGCCGCACAGCACAGCCGCCGCGGCCACGCTGCCGATGCCCATCTCATAGCCGGTCTGGGGAGAGGAGGGCTTATCGTCCACGTCGGTATTGGGATGCTCCGGGCTGATGACGGCAAAGGCGCTGGTCGCCAGAGACAGGCACAGTGCCAGAGACAGGATCAAGGAAACAAGAAGCTTTTTCATCGTAAAAACCTCCATAGTCATTTCATTAGTTGTAAGATAGTATACCACCGTTTCGGTGGTAAAGCAAGTGCTGTTTTGAAAAAACGCAAAATTTTTAACGTTCTTCCGTGACGGTTTCCATGATTTGCCATATTCCGTCGAAAAAGCGCTGACGCCTTGGAAAAATGCCAGTATCTGTTTGACTTTCCGCACGGTTGCTGTTATAATAAAAAATTGGCTGATTGTTTATTATAATAGGAGAGGAGGGTGTTCCGACATGTCCCGCTATCGCGGTTTGATCGTGCTGCTGATGGATGTGGCGCTGATCTTCTGCTGTAACTTTATCATCTTTCTTTCCGACCTGTTCGCGGAGAATGTCCAGCTTTTCAACCTGCTGATGCACATTGGCCTGCTGACCGTGTGCGTGCTGGTCTTCCAGCTGGCGCTGCGCACCTATAACACCCTCTGGCGCTATGCCGAGAGCCGCGAGTATCTGTCGCTGCTGGGCGGCATGAGTCTGGGCTTTGCCCTGTACGCCGCCGTGAACCTGCTGATGGGCATGAATCCCATCTGGATCAGCGGCGCGCTGACCGGCACGGCACTGGCGCTGCTGGCTATGCTGGCCTACCGCTTTATTTACCGCATCTACCGCTGCCGCGTCAACAGCATCCCCCAGATGCGGCAGTCCTATGCCGCCATCGTGGGCGGCGGCGCGGCGGGCGCCGCCCTGCTCAGTGAGCTGAACGACCACGTTTACGGCCGCTTCAAACCCTACTGCATCATTGACGATTCCGCCGAAAAGCGGGACAAGCGCATCCACGGCATCCCGGTGCTGGGCCCCATCGACCAGATCGGTGATCTACTGGGCGACACGCCGGTGACCGACATCATCATGGCCATCCAGAACCTGACGCCGGAGCGCCGCCGGGAAATTCTGGAACTGTGCGCCGCCACGGGACGCCGCGTCCATGTGCTGGGCGATCCCGTCACCGCCGTCGATCCGCAAAGCGGCGGGCGCTATACCCCCACCGTCCGCGAGGTGGAGATCGAAGACCTGCTGGGCCGCCGGCCGGTGACGCTGGACAACCCCCGCATCGCCGCCTTCATCCGCGGCAAGACCGTGCTGGTCACGGGCGGCGGCGGTTCCATCGGCTCCGAGCTGTGCCGCCAGATCGCCGAGTACCGGCCCGCGCGGCTGGTGATCGTAGATATCGCGGAAAACACCACCTATGAATTGCAGAACGACCTGCTGTATAAATACGGTGATTCCCTGAACATGAGCGTGGAGATCGCCTCCGTCCGGGACAAAAAGCGGCTGGAGCAGATCTTCGACACCTACCGCCCGCAGGTGGTCTTTCACGCGGCGGCCCATAAGCATGTGCCGCTGATGGAGAGCAGTCCCGCCGAAGCGGTGAAGAACAACGTGTTCGGCACCTATAACAC
>CAVBAZ010000259.1:0-9834 GCA_963593515.1 Bacteroidaceae bacterium | reverse complement strand
GCTCATACGAGCCGCCGCCTCTGTTAAAAAGTTGGTGTCAATCGTCGAAATCCTCAAATTCAGCGGTACTTTCGTTCCCGTGCTTAGCCAGCCATCCTTTCAGCGGACATGGCTTATCCTCTTCCAGATAGCCATATACCATGTGCGCAAGTAAACCAAGAACGCCCGCACCGAAAACGAATTTCAGAATGCCTCTGCACTTGCAGTGCTTCTTTTCACAACAGTCATGATTTGCCATCTTCATATTCATACCTCCATCAATTATGATTTTCTTCTGTCCAGAGCTTTTCGGCTTCGGGCTTCCAGCACTCAGCGTAGGCCTTGCACTTCTCGCACAGATGTTCCGCGCTCTCCGGAGCTTCGAGGTCGGTGGAGTGCGCGCCGCTCTGGGCCACCATCTTCGGCAGCAACTCCGGATTTTCCAGCATGGGGCAGGGCCGCAGGTGGTTGCCGTTGAAGGGCTGTCCCTTGCGGTAGAGCTTGAACAGCGGCTGCTGCAAGCACTCCAAAAAGCTCTTGTCCCGGATATTGGCGCTGGAGTAATGAATGAACACGCAGGGTTCCACATCGCCTGCGGCGTTGATATGGCAGTAAATTCTGCCGCCAGCGACGCATCCGCCTGCAAACTCGCCGTCGTTCTGGAAGTCGATGCAGTACAGTTCCTTGCCGCCGGTAAGTCCGCGGATCTCCCGTACACGGTCTTTCATATACGCGCGCTGCTCCGGTGTCAGCAGCAGGGAGCTGTCGGCGTTCAGGCCAACGGGCATATAGTGGAAATACCACGCGAAAATGCAGCCCTTGGAGATGAGCAGATCAAGGAACTCGTCGCTGGTGACCACCTTGTAGTTCTGGCTGGTGTAGCAGATGGACACGCCGAAGGGGATGCGGTGACTGTGCATCAGTTCCATCGCATCCAAGGCTTTCTGGAAATGGCCCTGTCCACGACGGCCATCGTTGGCTTCCTCAAAGCCCTCGACGCTGATGGACACGAAGAAGTTGCCCACCCGCAGCATCTCCTGACAAAATTCCTCGTCGATGAGGGTGCCGTTGGTAAAGGCGTGGAACGCCATATCCCGGTGCTTCTCGCATAGGCGGATGATGTCTCTTTTCCGCAGCAGCGGCTCGCCGCCGGTAAAGAGGCAGGCATGGGTGCCTAATTCCTTGGCCTCTGTCAGTACACGATCCATTTCCTCGAAGGTCAGGCTCTGCTTGTGACCATACTCCGCCGCCCAACAGCCGGTGCAGTGCATATTGCAGGCGGATGTAGGATCCATCAGGATCAGCCAAGGTACATTGATGTCGTACTTGGCGGCGTTCTCCTGCGCTGTCTGATAGCCCCGGAAGCCTCCCTCGTAGGCCACATTGGTCAGGAAGGTCTTGAGGATGTAGGGATCGTTCTCCCGGATAAGCCGCTGGGTGTAATGCGCCCACTTGCCATCTGGATTTTCCGCAATCATGCGCAGCGTTTCGTAAGACTTGTCACTCCAAGTCCCCTTGTGAATCTTCTGGATCATGTCGATGAGCTGTTCGGCAAGGTCGCCTACATCCTGCGTCTGGCCCTTTTTCAGCATGGACTCCAAAATCGTTTCAAAGGCTTTGCGTTCCGCCGCATGAGAGATTTTTTCGGTGAGGCTCATAGTTCATTCGTCCTTTCTGCCAAAGCTGGCATAGATTTTTTCATTTGAGAGACAATTTCCTCATAAAACACATTTAATTCGCCAATATACCCCGATTTCCACGGTTTATTTCGCCCGCAGTAATGAATGGCAGCAGATTGCTGCCGTACATCTTCTAACGTCATTCCGGTTCCTTCACGCCGATGAAGGGCATACAGCTTTTCCGTCATGTTATAGCGGACAGCATCCAGCGGAAGAATGCGCTGTCCATACAGGGCGCTGATAATATCCTGATCTGGAAGCAGTAGCCGCCCTTTGTGTGCCTCCATATAGTTGAACACTTCTTGTGTGTCCTGCTCTGCCCGCAATGTCTGCAAATTCATCAGCATTACACCGGAATTGATATAAGGGCTGTCCTCGCCCATGTCGAGACGCAGTTCATTAAAGCGGTGCAGCAGCATCCGTATGTGAGAGGCCGCCGCGAAATATGCTGTATTCATCGGCAATTCATACAGTTCCTGCAAACTCTTTCGTACCACAATATCAGGGTCGAGATATAATATCCGCTCAAGTGTGGCTGGCAAGTACTTCGCCGCAAAAATGCGGTAATAAATTGATTTTGGGTATCGGTCAGAAGTGGGGGCGTCAGCCAAACCGCATTCGTTTACCTTTATCAAGTGCAGCTTACCACGTTGCCCCAAGACGGTATTCGTTGTGATCAAATCTGTATCCGCCAAGCCATCATCGTGCAGAATATATACGCAAAAATAGGCGGAACTGTCGCTACAAAGCGCAGAAAACAGCATAACATTCAACTGCGGGACATAATTCCGATCCAAAGTGACAAGCAGATTTATCGTGTGATAGTTTTTACTTTAATCATGCTTTTTCTCCATGTGCTGTCTATTTAAGCTGTGCCTTCTACGGTAAAAATGAAAGACGATACAGGAAATGATAGTGGCTACAAGTTCGATGCCTGCCGCAGTAAGAAATTGAGGGGAACGCACATCCGAAATGCTCATCCCCATAACAGGGAACAAAATACAGGTCGGTAGGAAACCCAGCAGACAGGCTGGAAGATACGCCCGGTACTTCACCCCTACTGCCCCCATATATGCGCTGACTACATCAGCAGACAGGATGCCCAGCAAGCGGACGATCAGCACGAAAAAGAAATCATTGCCGCCGCGAAGATCGTGGAGCATGGCGGACTTCGGCCAGCGATGCAGAATATACTGTACTGCTTGACTTCCTAGCTTTTTCCCCAACCAATAGGGAATACTGACCATGACCGCCGTGCCTGCAATGTTTACCGCGATGGCCACAGGCAACGGAAACAAGATGCCGCTGGCAGCATAGAGCAGGCCACTATACAAAAAGATACTCAGACTTTTCACCGCAAACAGCATCCATAATACTGCTGCGGCTAAAATTGGCTGCTGGGGTGTATAGCTCAAAATGCCCTCCAGCGTAAACTCATCTTTATGCAGCAGACATACTGCAATGATCGTGAACCAAACCAATGCAAGCAGGCATTTGGCGATTCGTATCCGCCGATTCTCCGGCGGGGTTTTACCGCTCTTGTGCATAAGGTATTTCTGTTACCTTTCTGCCAGCACCTCTGCGCAGGCCGACGCACGATAGGTAGTTACATCGGGAATTGTTTCTCCGTCGATCTGAAGTGGGGCAGGACGGTCAAACTGCACCGTGATCTCCTGACCAGTCAGAACTTCCACTACATCCGTATGCTTGATATGCTCTCCCTTGAAAATAGAGGGAAAGACAGCCAAGGCTTTCAGCTTACCGGGACTGCGGAACACCATGACGGATAGCTGCTTCGGCTGCGCAAGACGATCCTGCTGCGGCGTCGGGATCATACCGCCGCCGTAGTAACGCCCGTTCATGGTCGGAGCCAACCAGACATGCTTGTATGTGTGCTTTACGCCATCCACTGTGACAACGGCGGAGGTGGGTTTATAGTGGAACAGCAGGCCTTTTATGGCGATGGATGTATAATTGACCGGCTTTGTAGAGCGCTCCCGCTGGCGGTCGCCCTCCAGACAGCAGTAACCGTCAATGCCATAGCCGATGCCGTTGAGGAAATAACGGCGTGTGCCGTTCACATACACCGACGGCAGCTTTTGAAGGTACTGGTTAATGGGGCGAGGTGTGTCACCTGCTTTTCCTCCGATGTCGGTGAGAAAATCATTTCCACTGCCGGTAGCGAAGTAATAGATGTTCCGCTCGATGATAAGCGGCGCTGTATCGTTGATAAAGCGGTTCAACGTCCCGTCGCCGCCCGCGATCACCACACGGTCATCGTGAGGGAGCGAGTCGAAAAATCCACCGTAATCGTCGACTTCCGCAATATCTTGGAACAAAATTTTGCCATCGGGCAATAACGCAGCCAGCCGGTAGGCGGCTTCCTTGCCGCGCCCATTCCCTGCATGGGGATTGTATAAAACATGGTATGTTATCATAGGTTTGTCTCTTTCTCTGTTGGCGTTGTTTGTATGTCCCCCAGCATCAGACTTTGAGCGTAATCGCCGATCTCTCGTGTAGGCAATTTGGAAACAGCGGAACCCTCCAGCACATCCAATACATCAAACCGGACTATTGTGCGTTTTCGAGCAAAGCGATGCGCGATCAACTCGGTGCCGGACGTTTTCGCAATTACGATAGGCGCACCTGCGCGTCTTGCAATTTGGAACGCGCCATTGCGGAATGGCAACAATTCTCCTGTCTTGCTGCGGGTTCCCTCCGGGTAAATACCGAAGGACACAACGCCCTTCTGCAACAGCTTGGCAGCATATTTGATGGTTCCCAGCGCTTCGCGGTTATCCGTCCTGTTGATAGGCAGAAAAAAGCACTTATGTACGATGCGTCCAGTGATGGGAATATCAAAAATCTCCGGCTTGGCAATGTAGGCTAACAGTCCTTGTCCGGTCGAAAGATTTCTGGAATCAACGACAAACACGTTTCCGACTTCCTTGGCAGCAAGGCAGGCATTTTGATAAGTGCTGGAAAAATCACTGCTGATGCAGAAATGGACAACACAGCAGCCCTGCTTCGTCCAGCGGTGAAATTCTTCCATGTAGTCCGCGACATTTACAGCGCTGGTCTGTGGGAGCTTTCCCTCCGCATGAACGTATTCATAAATATCGTCCGGTGTGATTTCTGTTCCGTCTGCACCGACCCTTTCGCCGCAGCAGACTGATAAGGGGGTGATGGAAACATCATATTGCCGCAGTAGTTCCGGCGAAAGGTCGCAGGTGCTGTCTGATATGATCTTCACAGTCACGAATACGCCACCTCCGTCCGATTCACAGCTTGATCGTAAGGTCTGTCTGTTCCCACGGCATCAGGCAGGCGTTGCTGCCAAAATGCCCATAACAGGATACATTGGAGAAAATCGGCCGCGTCAGACCAAACCTCTTGATGATTGCGGCAGGGCGCATATCCACGCTGTTCCGTATTGCCCGGTTCAGTGTACCTCTGTCCACTTTTTCCGTTCCGAATGTCTCAATGCGTACCGACATCGGCTCCGCCAGACCAATGGCATAGCTGAGCTGAACTTCACATTGGTCGGCCAAATCCTGTGCCACGATATTCTTGGCGATGTAGCGCGCCATATATGCGCCGCTGCGATCCACCTTGGTGGCATCCTTTCCGGAAAAAGCACCGCCGCCATGACGGGCATAACCGCCGTAAGTATCGACGATCAGCTTGCGCCCGGTCAGTCCAGAGTCGGCGGCGGGACCGCCCTGCACAAACCGCCCGGTGGGGTTGACATAGAACTGGGTGTTCTCATCCAGCAGTTCAGCGGGCAGCACGGCTTCCATCACATGACGGCGCACCTCGGCGCGTACCGCTTCCGTGGAAACCTCCTCCTGATGCTGGGCAGATACCAGCACAGATGCAATGCGGACGGGGCGGTCTCCGTCATACTCCACAGTCACCTGCGATTTCCCGTCCGGCAGCAGAAACGGCAATTCGCCGGTTCGGCGTACCGTTTCCAGCCGCTTGGCCAGTTCATGCGCCAGCTCAATGGGCAGCGGCATCAGGGTCTTTGTCTGCTTGCAGGCATAGCCAAACATCATGCCCTGGTCACCTGCACCGGCATCCAGTTGCTCTGCCTCCCGGCTGCGGGTGATGCCCCGTGCAATGTCGGGAGATTGGTGATGCAGATCTACTGTAATGGCGCAGGTATCTGCATCAAAGCCGCGTCCCGGCTTCGTATAGCCGATTTCGGCAATGGCCTGCTGCGCAACAGCACGATAGTTGACCTTGGCTTCGCTGGTAATCTCACCGAAAATGTGCATCTGGTTTTCGGCACAGGTCACCTCACAGGCAACACGGGAATCGGGATCCTGCGCCAGCAGTTCGTCCAAAATCTTGTCCGCCACCTGATCGCAGACCTTGTCCGGATGGCCGCAGGTCACGGATTCCGATGTGAACAGCATCTTATCCACAGTATCGCCTCCTAATTAAGACTTCTTTGCCATTTTGCCGGTAAGCTGCGTACCTCTCTTATTGGAAAGCGAATTCCAAAGCTCATCAGCAACCGGAGCCCACTTCTCGGCAGCGGGTACACAGCGGTTGCAGTAGTCGCAGGCGCGTTCCGGGCTTTGCAGATCGGTGGAATGTGCGCCGGATTCGTCCACCATCTGGGTCAGGCGACCGGGATTGTCCAGCACCGGGCAGGGGCGCAGCATATTTTCATTGAAAGGCTGATTGCGGCGATAAGCCATAAACAGCGGAGACTGGTAGCACTCCAGCAGCGTCTTTTCCTTGATGTTGGAGTCGGAATAATGAATAAACGCACACGGTTCCATATCACCGTTGGCGTTAATATGACAGTAGCCGCGCCCGCCGGCAATACAACCGCCAACAGCGTCGCCGTCGTTCCAGAAGTCCATTGTAAACAGAGGCTTGGTCTTGCGGAACTTGTGGATCTGGTCATACATGAACTTGCGCTGTTCCGCCGTGGCGATCAGTTCCGGCACAGCCGCCGCGCCGATGGGCATATAGGTGAACAGCCACGCAAATTTTGCACCCATGTCGATCATGGAATCAAAGTATTCCTCACTGCCGATGACCTCCACATTTTTGCTGGTATAACAGCAGGAGATGCCGAACAGCAGCTTGCGGGCTTTCAGTCGCTTCATGGCCTTGATGACCTTCTGGTAAGTGCCATTACCGCGGCGGAAGTCGGTTGCCTCCTCAAAGCCTTCAATGCTGATGGCTGGGACAAAGTTCTTGACCCGCAGCATCTCGTCGGCAAAGGCATCGTCGATCAGCGTACCGTTGGTGAACGCAAGGAACGCACAGTCGCTGTACTTCTCGCAAAGACGGATCAGATCGACCTTGCGCACCAGCGGTTCGCCGCCGGAGTAGATGTAAACATAGGTTCCCAGTTCCTTACCCTGCCGGATCACATCATCCAACTGCTCAAAGGTCAGGTTCAGCTTATTGCCATACTCTGCCGCCCAGCAGCCGGTACAGTGGAGATTGCAGGCGGAAGTAGGATCCATCAGAATTGCCCAAGGAACATTGCACTGATACTTGTCCTGCATTTTCATAGTGGCAGGTGTACCGATCAGCGTACCGTTGATGGCGACGGTTTCCACCAGCTTCTTCCGCTGGCCATCATCGACATCTGTCCACAGACTCTTTACCAGCTTCGACCAGTTATTGTTCGGGTCTGCCAGTGCAGCACGAATTCCTTCGACTTGCGAGGTGATGGCCTGACCACTCTTGTCGTACTTTTCCAGCATATCCAGCAGCTTGGGGATATTGGTATCCGGATCCTTATCCAGATAGCCGTAAACTTGCTTCATGGCAAACCCTTTTAACACTTCCGAGGCATTCATAATAACAGTTCCTTTCTGTTTTGTATTGCTTTAGGATATTCTTATCTTAACGAAATCTCCACGCAAAAACTATGGCGGAAAAAGTCGATTCTTCCGAATTTCAGAGGAACCGCATCAATACGCAAATTTGCGCATTTTTGAATTTGTGCGCAAAAAAGGCTGCCCCGTACAGGGCAGCCTTTGGAAGTATGTATCTCTTTTCTCACTCAATAGTCTGGACAGCTCTGGCCACAAAGGTATCAAAAAGCCCCCCCAGCCGGTCTACGCTCTCATCAATATCATTCTCCATATGGTTCCAGAAAAACTGCATCACAAAGCCGATGTAGGCATAGCGGCAGAAGGCTGCAATGCTGCGCAGACGATCATCCGAAGTCGGGTATCCTTCTGCCGCTTGCTGTACAACTTTCAGAAAAACATCATCGGTTAAGGAAAAGATATACCGCTCCAAATGGTCGCGGGAAAGGCTATCAAAAACATGATAGATTGTTTTGGGATGCGCTTTGCATTGGCGAAGCATGGTTTTTGTTGCACTTTTCCACTCGATAGGGGTATTCGCTGGAACAAAGGAGTCTACTCTTTGCCGAAACCATGCATCCAGCAAAGCGTAGATGTCTTGATAATGATAGTAGAACGTATTGGGGCTGATACCCGCTCGTTTAACTAACGCTGCTACGGTGATCTTGTCAAACGGAAGCTCCTCCAGCATTTCTTGAAATGTGGACATGATGAGCTTTTTTGTATATAAGGCCATATACACCCCTCCTAAGTATGGGGAATTCTAATTCGTCTCTAAGCTGTATTTTACAAGATTTGAGGAGAAAACGCAAGCTTCTCCAGAATGGAAATGCAGCTTCTTCATTTATCCCGGCACATATAGGTGAAGCTTATCTGCAATTGTCTATTAGCATCAAAACTTCTATTAAGGTGAGCTTTTTCCGGATTTAAACGAGAGCGTTGTACTCCTTGGAAAAAAACACCGCAATACGAATGGCTTTTTACAAATCTATCCATGCCTGCGCAGGACTTTCTCTTGACATTTCCTTTAAGTGTTGATACGATGCAGTTAGAGATCCTGCGGCTCTTGTAAGCCACAGGAGGTTAAAATCGCACGGAGGCTGCAAGCATCCGTAGTTGTGTGAAAGAAGGCGACAACGAAGAGAATAGGAGGTCCATTATGAATTACAGTGCCATGATACAAAATCGCAAGTCTGTCAGATCCTTCCGGAGCAAAGGGGTTTCAAGCGAATCTATTAGTGAGATCAGAACCTACTTTGACAAAGAGTGTATGCGGCTATTCCCCGAAATCGAGACGCAGTTGGTGATCGTGAGCGGTGAGGCGCAAAAAGCGCTGGAGGGGTCTGCCGGTTACGAGAAGTATCTTATCGGCGCACCGCATTATTTGGTACTGCTGTCGGCCCCTCATGAAAACGCGGGGAAAAACGCTGGCTATTTGATGGAAGATATGATCCTGAAGTTGACCGAGATGGAGATTGACAGCTGCTGGCTGACCTTTACGAACAGCGAGCGGGTAAAGTTTGCGCTGTCACTGTCTTCACCATTGGAGGTGGCGGCCATTGTGGCTTTCGGTTACGGAGAGCGGACACGGAAGGCGCTGCGGCTTAATATTCAGAATGTATCGAAGGTGGACATCTCTATCCTGAGACAGTATTACGCACCCAAGAAGAGTATCAACGAGCTGGTTTCTGTGGGGAAATGGGGTTGCAAGGATGGTTTGGATGAATTGATGCTGTCGTATGGCGACATGTTATGGCGCTCCTTCTATGCAGCCTCTCTCTCCCCCAGTTATCTGAACCGGCAGCCCTACGGCTTCCTGCTGCGGGAGCATGAACTGTTTTTGATCCAGACGGAGGATGCCCCTACAGACCCACACGATGGTGAACTGGATCTTGGAATCGTATTGCTGCACTTTTCTGCCGTGGCCGCCCAGTGGATGGGTGTACCAAAATGGACATTTGACCGGATGCCCGACGATATCCTTCTGCCAGAAGGGTGTCGTATTGTGGCGGTTTGTCATATCTGATGCTTGAAAAAAGTTCTGTATGCTTAATCATCATTAAGCCAAAATAAGAAAAGCTGATGGGTTTCCTTCTTTGAAAATCCATCAGCTTTTCCTGTTAATCAGTGCGGGTGTGCTCATGCACGGTAAAAGTACTTTTGTGATAGTCTAACAGCCCATCATGCCGCATACGAGACAGTTCCCCGCACAAAGAGGTTCTGTCCACCCCCAAATAGTCTGCCAGCTGCTGGCGATTAAAAGAAATGGTAAAGGTGTGGTTGCCGCCTCTCCTTACGGCCACCAGCGCCCACTTGGGATCATGCAGCCA
>CAVBAZ010000258.1:0-23213 GCA_963593515.1 Bacteroidaceae bacterium | reverse complement strand
CATTGTGTGCGCGGGCGAATGCGGGTCGGAGCGAATCCTGATTGGCAAAAAAGTGCCATGCACTTTTTGCCAGTCGATTTTATTCTCTTCGCAATGCCTCGATGGGGTTCAGCTTGGAGGCCTTTACGGCGGGCATCAATCCGAACACCACGCCGATCACCATGGAGAAGGCCACGGCAATGGCGCAGGCGCCCACACTGATGGCCACCGGTGTTCCCATCACCGAACTGAGCATGTAGGCAAGGCCGATGCCGCAGGCCACGCCCAGAATACCGCCCAGACTGGTCAGCACCGCCGCCTCCGTCAGGAACTGCCAAAGGATGCGGCTCTGCTGTGCGCCGATGGCGATCTTCAGGCCGATCTCGCGGGTACGCTCGGTGACGGACACCAGCATGATGTTCATAACGCCGATGCCGCCCACCACCAGAGAGATGGCGGCGATCCAGATCAGCTGCTTGTTGGTGGTCTCCGACAGGCTCTGGAGGTCCGCCGCCTGCTGCAGCAGGTCCTTGGCCTGATACTTGCACTTGTCGGTGGACACCACATTGTCGTTCAGGTACTGGGCCACATTGTTGCCCGCCTCGGTCATGTCGTTGGTGGAGGTGGCACGCACCGCCACGGACGACGGCTCGTCATAGCGGTAGATGATGGGCCAGCAGGTGTTGGGGATGATCAGCGTTCCGGAGGTGTTGCCGGAGTACATGTAGTAGTCGTTGAGGGAATTGATCACCGGGGCAGATGTGCTGTTCTGGCTCACCACGCCCACCACCACGAACGGCTCGCCCATGATCTCGATGGTACCGCCAATGGGGTTCAGGCCCTGAAACAGGCTCTGGGCGGTGTTGGCGTCGATCAGCGCCACCTTGCGGCAGGTCTCGAAATCGCTGTCGATAAAGCCGCGGCCATAGTTGACCACATAGCCCTCCACCGACAGGAAATGGATATCTCCGCCGTAGATATTGCCGTTGAAGGAGCTGTTGCCCACATACACGCCGTCAGCCCCGCTGCGGGAGTAGTACAGAGAAGCCTCCTTCACCTTATCCAGCTTGTCGAGCTCATCGCGCATCTCCGGCGTTATCATGGAGACGCCGTCGGGCACGCTGTCATAGGAGAAATCCATCTGGTTGTTGTCCTGCGTCAGCGTCACGTCCACCACGTTGTTGCCCGCGCCGATCAGGTTCTGCTTGATCTGCTCGTTGGTGCCCTTGATGGTGGACACGATGGTGATGATGGCGGCAATGCCGATGATGATGCCCAGCATCGTCAGAAAGGAGCGCAGCTTGTGGCTCCACACGCCCTGAAAGGCAAGATTGATATTTTCCAGCATCCGCGCACCTCCTTACATGCCGTTATAGAGCTGATCCGACGTGGCTTCCACCGTGCCGGCGCCCTCGGTCACATCGCGGCCATAGGGAAAGGCCACGAAATCCTCCAGCGTCAGACCGCCGCGGATCTGGGTATAGCTGCCCCACAGGTTGCGGCCCGTCTGTACCCAGCGCTGCTCCAGCTTGCCGTTCTCACCCTTCACCATCACATAGCTCTTGCCGTTTTCGGTGCGGATAAACATGCTTTCCAGATACAGGGTGTTGCCGTCGGCGCTGCCGGTGGTGTTCTGATAGCTCATCTCCACCCAGTCGCCCTCCTGCAGGTCGGCATCCTCCGAGACGAACACCTTGAAGGGATAGTAGGATACGTTGCTGTTGCCGTCGCTCCACGAGCTGGCGTTGTCGGTGGGATAGTCACTGATCTCCACGATCTCGCCCTCGCAGCTGGCGCCGGTCATCCAGGAGTTGATCTGCACCGTTTCGCCGACGCTGACCGTTGCCAGCTCCAGCTCGCTGACCGCGCCGTCGATGTAGTAGCCGCCTCCGCCGGAGACCTCCACCACTGCCTGAGAGCGGTCATAGTCCGCGCTGTTGGAGTCCCGCACCGCCTTGATGGTGCCGTCCAGCTCGCTGTAAACGGTATCGCTGCCCACTTCCTTCTTGACCTGATCCAGGTTCAGCTTTGCCAGCTTGATGGCTCTGTCCATCTCCTGAATGGCCATATACTTCTCGCCGATCATACGGGGCAGCTCCTCGGAGGTATATGCCTCGTCCGCGATCTTCTGCAGGGCGTCGCGCTCCTCCTCCAGCTCGAGGACTTCATCGGTCGTACCGTCAATATCAATCTGAGGGGCCTCCGTCAGCTTGGCCGGGAACACCTTCACGGTGCCCTTCTTCTCCTCGGCAGGCGTCACAGGCAGCACCATGCCGCCCTCGCCCACCTGCGTCGCGGGATCCGTGCTTTCGCCGCCGGGTTCGGTGCCGGTATTGCCGCCGGTCTCGTCGCCCGCTTCACCTGTACCGCCAGTCTCGCCGCCAGTGCTGCCGCCGGTGGGATTCACCCACTCCAGCCGCAGACCGCAGCAGTTGACGATCTGGCCCAGTGTCTGGTCATCCTCATGGATCACCAGCACCACATAAGCGGTGGCCTTACCCTCCGGCAAAAGCTTCGCCAGATTCTCCGGCGTCATCTCGTCCTGAGAGTTCCAGTTGAAATACAGGGGGCTTTCCTTGCTGCCGTCACCTGCCGGAGACTTCAGCGGCTCAAGCTTATCCACCGTCTCAATGCGGTCAATGGGCTGGGAGTCCCGGTCAAAGATATCCTGCTGTCTTTCCTTCCGCAGCTCGTCGATCTGCTTTTGCAGGTCGTCGATCTCCTCCTGCAGCTTCTCCTTGTTCTTGGCCTTCAGCAGCCGCTGGAACTCCTTCTGGGCCTTCTCCAGCTCGTACTGCTGCTTGTCATAGGCGATCTGGGCGCGCTCCACGTCCAGCGAGGTCAGCGTCGTGTCGTAGGACAGCAGCTTGTCGCCTTTCTTGACGGTCTGCCCCTCCTGCACATAGACCTTGTTGACCTTCTGGGTATCAGACAGATAGAGCTTCTGTATATCGTCGGTGGATACCATACCGCTGGTCTGGGAGGTATCGCCCCAATAATCGGTCATGCTGAAATCCGACACGGCGTATACATTCACGCTGCCCCGGTTGGCGTTGCGCGCCAGCGTCAGGCCGCCCCACACAACGCCGCAGGCCGCCACCACACCGGCGGCGATCAGCAAGCCCCGCTTTACCGTTTTATTCATCGTTTTCTCCTCCGCTCAGCACGCCGTCCTTGATGGTCATGATGGTATCCGCATGGTGTGCGATGCCCCGGTCGTGGGTGATCATGATGATGGTGGAGCCGTCGGCATGGAGCTGATGGAACAGCTCCATCACCTGTGCGCCGCTGGCGCTGTCCAGTGCGCCGGTAGGCTCGTCGGCCAACAGCAGCCGGGGCTTGCCCACGATGGCGCGGGCGATGGCCACACGCTGGCACTGTCCGCCGGACAGCTGGTCGGGCCGGTGGTCGAGCCGGTCGGCAAGACCCACCGTCTCCAGCGCGGCGCGGGCACGCTCCCGCCGCTCCTCCTTCTTCACGCCGCCGTACAGCAGCGGCAGCGCCACATTGTCCAGCGCCGTCAGCTTGGGCAGCAGGTGGAAGGACTGGAACACGAAGCCGATCTCCTTGTTCCGCACCACCGCCAACTCCTTGCCGGAGCACTTGGTGATTTCCCGCTCACCCAGCAGATAGCTGCCGCTGGTGGGCACGTCCAGACAGCCGATCAGATTCATCAGCGTGGTCTTTCCGCTGCCGGAAGGCCCCATAATGGCCAGATAATCCCCCTCGGACACGTCCAGACTCACGTTCTTCAAAACGCGGGTCACGGTCTTGCCCATGGGATAATCCTTGCAAATATCCCGCATCTGTAAGATCATGCTCAACCCTCCGCAGTCGCGCCGTCATCCACGCCGGGCAGCGCCGCAGCGCCGTCCTCCGGCACGGTATCCACAGCGCCGTCCATACCATCCATGCCGTCAACAGGCGCACCGTCCATACCGTCAGCGCCGTCCATGCCGTCCATACCGTCCATCATGTTGCCGCCGCCCATGCTTGGATCGAAGGTGGCGTCGTCATAGGTGACGCAGGTCATACCGGCCTTCAGACTCTCGTCGGGGAAGGCGATATAATCCTTGGCGGTCAGGCCGTCGGTAACGACATATGTATCCATCTCCGCGTTATAGTCGCCCAGCGTCAGGCTGCGCTTTTCCAGCTTACCCTTGTCGTTCTGGGCCCACACCCACGGGGAGGAATCCGCATCATTGATGTAGTAGGAGGGCAGCTTCAGGGTATCAGCGTCCTGCTCCGCATCCTGACCGTAATCCGGCTCGATATACACATGCTGGCCCAGCAGCAGGCCGTCGCTGGTCTCCAGCTCCACATAGAAGGGATACTTGCTGGAGGAGGACGTATCGTCGCTGCTGCCGCCGTAGTAATAGCTGTTCTGGTTGCCCTGCTGGGCGTTCTCCCAGTCGATCAGGGTGATGGTGCCCTTCCACGTCTGGTCGTTGACGCGGGAGCGGATCACCACGGCGGTGCCCTCGGTCAGCATACCGGCGTTATTTTCGTTGACATAGCCCTTGACCCGGAAGCCGCTGGTCTCCACGATGGTCATGAAGGGCAGCGGATTGCCCATCTGGTCGGTGCCGCCGTTCTCGTTGATGCTCTTGATACGGCCCGTGACCGGCGAGGTAACGCTCACGTTCTTCACGGTGTTCTGCATCTTCTCGATATCCTTCGCCTTCAGGGAGATATTATACTCCTTCTCCAGAATATCGGTGTTCACCTGCCGGATCTCCAGCGTATACTGCATCTGATCCTCGAAGGGCGCGGCGTTCTTGTCCTTTTCCAGCTGGGCCTTTTCTTCCTTCTTGCTCTCCAGCTCATTCTGCATCTGCTCCAGCTCCAGCTGGGCCTTCTCCAGGTCCAGCCGCGCCTGACTCATATCATAGGTAAACAGCACATCACCGGCCTTGACCTCCTGATCCACCTTCACCTTGATAGCGTCCACCGTGGCGTTGTCGTCCTTCTTCACCTGCGTCTCGCTCTGGGCGGAGACGACACCGGCGAACCGGTCCACCAGCCCCGTGGTGCCGAAGCCGCAGATCATGGACACAGACTGCACCGACGCTTCGCCCTCGGCGTTTGCGCCGCAGCCTGCCAGCACGGACAGCAGCATCACTGCGGCCAGCAAAATAACAGCAAACTTTTTCATTCCGTTTCTCCTCGTTTGATGATTTTTTCGTAGCTCACTTTTCTCATTTCGTCCATATAAATATAGACGTTCCGGCAGCGGAAAATGTTCCCGCTTTTCTCCACATTTTTCTTCACAACTGTACTAAGACAATTGGTACACCCATTATAGCAAAGCGCCGCCGCTTGTCAAGGGGGATTCCCGTAAAAAAACGCTTCCCGACCGGCAGTCGGGAAGCGTTTTTTTCATGTGTTTTCTTCCCCCGTTTCCGGCGCGTATTCCAGAATATCGCCGGGCTGACAGTGCAGCACCTCGCAGATGGCCGCCAGCGTGGAGAACCGAATGGCGCTGATGCGCCCGTTCTTCATCTTGGACAGGTTCACGTTGGCCACGCCCACCTTTTCCGACAGCTCATTCAGGCTCATTTTCCGGTCTGCCATCACCCGGTCCAGCCGTAAAACAATGTGTCCCATGTTCTCTCCTTACAATGTCTCGTCGGATTCTCTCTGTAACTGCACGCCGTAGTGGAACACGACGGTCAGGCACATGGTCACCGCGAAGGCGATCAGCCATCCCCATACGATATAAACGCCCGAGGCGCCCGCCGTCATGAAGCTGCGGGCCAGCGTGGCACTGACCGAGTCGAACAGCGCCACCGGCAGCAGCGACCAGCCGAAGGCCTTCATTTTCTTCACCAGCTCGTCGCAGAACACAGTCTCACATCCGGCAATCACCTTGAACATCCGCCGCAGCAGCCACAGCGCCGCCGCCAGAGCCGCCGAAAACAGTGCCGTCAGCAGAAGCAGCCGCGCCGCGTCGCCGCAGTTGAAGGCCGTCGGCGCGGATGTGGTCTCGACCACGGTGATGCCGCCCTCCTCATGCATGGATGCCGTGTCGTAACTGCTGCCGAAGGGGGTAACCCTTCCGTTCCGCCAGACCTCTCCGGTCGCCTGCCCTGTTTGGCACATGCTCTTCATGGCTTCGCTGCTGCCCTGATAGGACGTCTGCCTGGTCATCGTTATCACAATTTCATCCTGCGGCAGCACAGCCATGACCACCGTGGCCAGCGCGGCGGCGGCAGCGGCCACGATGCTCAGCACCAGTAGGATCGTCAGAACGATCTTCCCCACCTTGCCAAACTGATGCACTTTCTTCAACGTATTGGCATTCATAAGGCACCTCCCACATGAAACATAAAATATTTAACGTTTATCGTTATCTATACGATACCAGAATCGTTTGCCGTTGTCAAGTATTTTTAACGTTTATCGTAAAATATTTTATGTTTTGCGCCTTCCGATAGGGCCGTTCAAGCTTCGTCGCTCAGGCAGGCCTGAGCAAGTGCGTCTTGCAGCGAACCTATATCGAGGATGATCTTTGATGTGTATGTGGTGGTCAGATCCAAGTTCTTGTCCAGTTCCTGACACACATAGTAGCCGCTGTCGCTGTTGGGATAGCCGTATACGATCGTGCGACCGGTAAAATCTCCATTGGAATAGACGCTCCGCACGCTGCCGGGCGGCAGCGGCGCGGTTTTCAGGATGCTCTCCCGCAGCAGCATGGCGGTCTCATTGGCATCGGCAAGCCGCCTGCCTCCTTTATCGGCAAAGAAGAGGGCTGCGGCGCACAGACCAACAAAAAGGCAGAGCGCCGCCGCGATGATCATTCGATCCGTGTGGGTATCAGTATCCCCACCCGTCAGCAATGCGGCAGCGGCGATACCGATAACTGCAAGCAGCAAAGCCCCGAAGGCGCGGACTGTCCACTTCCGATGCTGCCGTTTCTGCCGGGCCAGCGCCTGGGACAATTCCTCGCGGTCGGGCAGCTCCGGGCGAAAGGGCTCGATCCGTTTCCGGAGCTCTGAACATATCTCGACAGCGTTGTCCAGCAGGGGAATGGTGCAGCGCTTTCCGTTTTGCAGCCGCAGCGTCAGACTCATACCGCCGCAGCTGCAAAAGGCGATGTCGCTGTATGGGCATTGCAGCCGCGTCCGCCACGCGAACCGGGCGGTAAGTCCGCTCTCTCCCAAGTGCAGAAAAGCACCGCGGTTAAACCGGCGGGAAACGAGACCCAGAGCCACAGTGACCAGACTAAGTACAAGGATGATGCGGCTCCCTGCTTTATCTTCGGGAGACATGGCGTCGTCCACAAAAAGCAGAAACGAAAACAGAATGGTCAGAATAATACCTGAGCCAAGGAGAAGCCATCTGCAAAGCCCAAATCGTTTCCGGATAAAAATGCCATACATTCTTCCACCTCCCGCAAGGCCGCAAAAGCCCGTCTATTAAGCGGGAGGGGCAGAGCCCCTCCCCTACGCACTATCATACAGTCGCCCCACACGCCCTGTCAACCAACGAGAGGGAGGGAAGCCTCGCAGAGTTCGCGGCGCGGACGCCGCGAAACATTCAAATTATTTTTCCGGCGGCGTGTACGTCGGAAAAATTCTTCTCGGCCGCCAGTGTGTCCGAAGGACGCGCGTACCCCAAGGGCACTTGTTCCGCTTCGCTCCACGGCGCAGTCGGCCGCAATCCCATTGGCAATGAAATCGCAAGATTTCATGCCAGCTATTTTTACATCTTCTCCGGCGCGGAGCAGCCGATCAGCGTCATGCCGTTTTTCAGCACGGCGCGGGCGGTGTCCGCCAGCTTCAAGCGGGCCAGCAGCATGTTCTCCGCTTCGCCCTTGATGCGGCAGGCGTTATAGAACTTGTGGAAGGCCGCCGCCAGCTCGGTGAGATAGCGGTTGATGAAGCTGGGATCGTAGTCCCGTGCCGCCAGCTGTACCACTACCGGATACTGGGCCAGCTGCTTGATGAGGGCCTTCTCCTCCGGCGCGGACAGCACCGTGAAGTCCACATCGGCGGCATCCTTCACCTGATAGCCCTCCGCCGCCAGCGCTTTCAGCAGCGTGCAGATACGGGCGTGGGCGTACTGGACGTAGTACACGGGATTCTCGCTGTCCTCCCGGACGGCCAGACCCAAATCGAACTCCATCTGGGTCTCCGGCTTGGCGTTGAAGAAGTAGCGGCAGGCGTCCACAGGGATCTCATCCAGCAGGTCAGTCAGGCTGATGGCCTTGCCGGTACGCTTGGACATGCGCACCACCTCGCCGTCACGCACCAGCTTCACCAGCTGCATCAGCACGATGTCCAGCCGGTTGGTGCCGTCCAGCCCCAGCGCGTCCATGGCGCCCTTCAGGCGGGCCACATGGCCGTGGTGGTCGGCGCCCCAGATGTTGATGACCTTATCGAAGCCGCGGACGGCGAATTTGTTGCGGTGATAGGCGATATCGGCGGCGAAATAGGTGTAGAAGCCGTTGGCGCGGCGCAGCACATCGTCTTTCAGTGCCAGCTTCTCGATATCCGCGTCGGACTTTCCGGCGGCCCGCAGGTTCTTCGCCAGGATCTCGGCGGTCTTGAGCCACAGCGCGCCGTCCTTCTCATAGGTATAGCCGAGGTCGGTCAGCGCCGCCACGGTGTCGGCCACATAGCCGCTCTCGTGGAGGGAGGACTCGAAGAACCACTCGTCATACTTGATGCCGTAGCGCTCCAGATCCGCCTTCATCTTGGGGATGTTGTGGCTCAGGCCGAACTGGGAAAGCGCGTCGTGGCGGGTCTTTTCGTCGCAGTCCAGATACTTGTCGCCCTCTTTTTCATAGAACAGCTGGGCCAGCTCCCGGATGTCGTCACCGTGGTAGCCGTCCTCGGGGAACTCCACCGCGTCCTCGCCCTTGATGATCTGGAAGTAGCGGGCCTCAAGGCTCTTGGCAAACTTCTCGATCTGGTTGCCGGCGTCATTGACGTAGAACTCACGCCACACGTCCGCGCCAGACTTAGCCAGCACGCTTGCCAGCGTATCGCCCAGCACGCCGCCGCGGGCGTTGCCCATGTGCATAGGGCCGGTGGGGTTGGCGGAGACGAACTCCACCATGATCTTGCGGCCCTTCAGCATGTCGCTGCAGCCGTAGTCCGCGCCCGCCGTCTCGATGGCGGTGACGGTGTCGCCGAACCACTTGTCGCCCAGCCGGAAGTTCATGAAGCCGGGGCCAGCGATCTCCACGGAGGTGAAGTAGCTGCCCTCCAGTGCCATATGCTCCGTCAAAATCGTCGCCACCTGACGGGGGTTCATCTTCATAGCCTTGGCCGCCGCCAGACAAAACGTGGTGGTATAGTCGCCGTTAGACACGTCCTTGGGAATCTCCACCGACGGCTCGACAGTCACGCCCTCCGGCAGAAGGCCCTCCTTTACAGCGGCGGCATAGGCCTGCTTCGTCAGCTCCTGCACCTGTTCCTTGGCTTTTTGGATCATATTCATATCAGTTCTCTCTCCTTAATATTTGTCGATATCCACTTCCAGCACCTGAGGGGCCGGTTCCCGTAAAAACTGCGGGGCCAGCGCGCCGAAATCGCCGGTGATGTCGCTGGCATACAGGGTGATGCCGCCCTGCCGTTCCCCGCACAGGGCGTCGTGCTCCGTCAGGGAGTCCTTCAGCTGGCGGGCCGCCTGCGCGCCGGAGTCCACCAGCGTCACGCCGGGGCCCATGACCTCGGCCACCACCTCCTCCAGCAGGGGATAGTGGGTGCAGCCCATGATGAGGGTGTCGATCCCCTCCGCCTTCAGCGGCTCCAGATACTCCCGGGCCACCGTCTCGATGACGCAGTCACCCACCCGGTAGCGTCCGTTTTCCACCAGCGGCACGAACAGAGGGCAGGCTTTGGCAATCACGGTCACCTGGCCGTCCATAGCGGCAAGGGTGCGCTCATACGCGCCGGAGCGCACCGAAGCGGCGGTAGCGATCAGCCCCACCCGCTTGCTGCGGGTAACGGCCAGCGCACGGCGGCAGGCCGGCTCCACCACACCCAGAATGGGCAGGTCGCTCTCACGCTGCAGCTCCGGCAGCACGTTGCTGGACACAGTGCCGCAGGCCACCAGCAGTGCCTTGATGTCAAAGCTCCGCAGGAAGTGCACATCCTGCCGGGCGTATTTCAGCAGAATTTCACGGGATCTTCCACCATAGGGGACACGGGACGTGTCTCCGAAGTATATAATGTTCTCGAAGGGCAATATGCTGCGGATCTCCCGCACGGCAGTCAGCCCGCCGAGACCGGAGTCAAATACCCCGATGGGCCGTTCGTCCATATACCCACTCCTTGCTCGCAAAAGTCAATATAGTATTATACTATGCTCTACCGCCGTTCACAAGCAAAAATTTGCCGAATCTGTCCGTTTTTTCATCTGGAACCCCATTGACAACCGTGCTATAATCTTGGTATCGAAAAACCTTGCCCCACAGGAGGTGGCTTTTATGGAACTGAAAATGACGCAGAAGCAATTCCGGCGTTTGCTGGATCTGGTATACATCGGAAACTGGGTACTGAACTCTACACGGGGCGACGACCGCATCCGGGAATACGATCAGGTGGAAAGCCTTGTGTTCTCCCACTGTCTGGGACAGGGCATGGCCTCCCTGACGGAGCTGTACAACGGCGAGCTGATCCCCAGCCGCGCCTTTGCCGAGGGCGGCATCCACGAGGCCATCATGGCCTATGAGGACACCACGTTTTTTGAAATTCTGGCCCAGGAGCTGGCGCTGCGGGACATGGACGATCCCCCCATCACGCCGGAGAACTATGACGAGATCATGGCCCGCATGGAAACGTACTTAGGAGAATTCGAGGAGCACGGCACGGACAACATCACCGTGGATATGGATGAGTGAAACATTTCAAAAGGAAAGCGCTTGTCAGCGCTTTCCTTTTTTGCTACAATGGTACAAACTGCATCACCACAGGAGGAACGCACCATGAGCTACGCTGACGAGGTATTCAAACAGAACTGCCGGGACATCCTGCAAAACGGCGTGTGGGACACCGACCAGAAGGTGCGTCCCCACTGGGCCGACGGCACCCCCGCCCACACGGTGAAGAAATTCGGCATCATCAACCGCTACGACCTCAGCAAGGAATTTCCCATCCTGACCCTGCGGCGGACGTATTTCAAATCCTGCATCGACGAGCTTCTCTGGATCTGGCAAAAGAAGTCCAACAACGTCCACGACCTGCGGGGCAACATCTGGGACAGCTGGGCCGACGAAAACGGCTCCATCGGCAAGGCCTACGGCTATCAGCTGGGGGTGAAGCACCAGTACCCGGAGGGCGAGATGGATCAGGTGGATCGTGTGCTGTACGACCTGAAGCACAACCCCGCCAGCCGCCGTATCCTCACCAATCTCTACAATTTTCAGGATCTCCACGAAATGGCCCTGTACCCCTGCGCCTATTCCATGACCTTCAACGTCTCCGGCGATACCCTGAACGCTATCCTCAACCAGCGCAGTCAGGATATGCTGACCGCCAACAACTGGAACGTGGTGCAGTACAGCGTCCTTGTCCACATGATGGCGCAGGTGTCCGGCCTGAAGGCCGGCGAGCTGGTGCACGTCATTGCCGACGCCCACATCTATGACCGCCACGTACCCGCCGTGGAGAAGCTGCTGGCGCTGGAGCCCCAGTCCGCTCCCACCTTCCGCATGGACGAAGCCGTCACCGACTTTTATCAGTTCACCCGCGACAGCTTCTCACTGGAGGACTATCACCCCCTGCCCTTCGACGACGAGATCCCCGTCGCCATCTGAGCCGGAAAGGAGAGCCGCCTATGTTCGCCATCGCCGCCGTATCCCAAAATTGGGGCATCGGCAGGGATAACCACCTGCTGTTCCACATCTCCGCCGACATGAAGCGCTTCCGTGAATTGACGGAGGGCAAGACTGTGCTGATGGGCCGCAAGACCCTACAAAGCCTGCCCGGCGGCAAGGGCCTGCCCCGCCGCCGCAATATCGTGCTGACCACCGATCCCGGTTTCACCGCCCCGGACGCCGAGCCCGCCCACAACCCCGTGCAGGCGGTATTCTCCGCTGGGGAGGAGGCCGCCATCATCGGCGGCGAGAGCGTGTACCGCCTGTTCCTCCCCCTGTGCGAGCGGGTGTACATCACCAAGGTTTTCGCCGATGCCGAGGCCGACGCCTTCTTCCCCGATCTGGACGCCGACCCCCATTGGCAGGTAGAGAAAGAGAGCGAGGTTTTCGAGGAAAACGGCCTGCGCTACCAGTTTGTGGACTACATCCCCGCGGAAGAAGAGAACGATCTGGCCGATCTGCTCCCCGACCGCGGCGAGCCGATACCCTTCGCCCCGACGGAAGACTTCACCGATCTGACGGGATTTATGTAAGATAGAAGAAGTCTGTCATTGCGAGCCAGTCCGCAGACTGGCGTGGCAATCCGCTTTCCTTCCGATAATTGAAGGATACGGATTCCCACGACAGTGACATCGGTCACTGTCTCGGAATGACAATGTAGGGGCCGATGACGAGCGCAGTGGAGTGAAGCGGAACATGTGCCCTTGGGATATCGGCCCCTATCGGAAACGGTACGGTCATCGTTCGGGCGGGCAGAGTCGCCCGCCCCTACATTCAATCAAAGGGGAATTTTTCGGCAATCTGAAAACGCCTTGGGCCGCAGCCCAAGGCGTTCCTTTCTCTATTATTCTGCGGCAGTCTCCATCAGTTCAGTAATGCACTGTGTCAGCCTTGCCGCGTCGCCGCCCGACAGAGTAAAGCGGAAGCTCTCACAGTAGAGCTTTCCGTCAAACAGCCTGCAATGGACTGACTGCTCATCGGAGCAGCTGATGTAGAGCTCATACGATACCCCGTGATCCTGTATGAAGGTCTTTCCCGCAAAGCCGCTCCACCGGCCGCGGCTTCCCCGCAGACAGTCGGCAAACCGTTGGCAGCTTTCGTCATCCTCCACTGTGACCATCTCCGGTGCGTCGGATACCGTACAGCGGATCACCTCCACGCCCTCGATCTCCACGCCGTCGGGAACTCCCGCCGCATCCGCCATGGACCAGGGGATCGCCAGCAGCACGATCACCACCGCCAGACCGATCCCCAGCAGCAGTTCACTGATCCATACCAGCTTTCTGTTCTTCCTGTTTGTATTCATTTTGCGCCCTCCATCCCGTTTCGTGTACAGCCTTCCATAACTGTATTATATGCATAATACAGTTTGTTTGTTAAGGTCTTTTTACTGGGCTGCCACCGGGACAATAAGGCTCATGTAATCGGGAATTGAACACCCATCTGCTGCGCCACCGCTTCCCGCTCCTTGGCAAATTTCGGGTTGCGCAGGTCGCCGTTCACACGGGCGGGGTAATATCCCTCCCAATAGGGCTGGTTCGATCCCGCTTCGATGCACTGCCGCAGAATATCCAACCGGCAATTCAGCTGAAAAGAGCTGCCCAGATTGCACCGCATCTCACGCAGCACGCTTTCCGCCCCCTCTCGCTCCCGAAAGAACTTCCCCCACTGGAAGCAGAGCTTCTCCCCTGCCCTTGCATCCCTGCTCCGCCCGTACAGAATGGGATAGTCCTCATTTTCGCTCACCGGAATATGGCCGATGATGGGATACTCCCCGTAGTACAGGCTGTTGTCCATGACGACCGCGGAGGGCAGCGACCGCAGCCCCTTCAGCTCCTCCGCCGTCACATCGTCCCGTTCCGTGACGATGTGGTACACACTGCACACCAGCGGCTTCCCCGCGAAAATATCCCAGAAGGGTATATTCCCCTTCCGCATGGCGTCGTAGTTCAGCAGAACGCGTCCATAGCCGTAAAGACGGCGGTCGATGGGAAAACGGAATACATCCCCCTCCCGGAAGCGGACGTGCTGCCGGGGCTGGCAGGCAAACCGCTCGATATCGGCGATGTCCTCCGGCGCGGTCTCGGCGCACCACCGGGCCACCCATTGAAAAAGCTGCTCCGCAATACCGCGTCCATTCTCGAAAAGCGGCAGATAGCGGCTGTTGAAATAGGCACATTGCCGCTCGCTGCTGTACAGGTCAATGCCGCTTCCGGTGAATGTCAGACACATTCCCACCGGCGTCCGCTTTTTCAGATTGGCAGAGGACAGCAGCACCGGCTTGCCCCGTTCCGTCCTGGGCAGCAGATACCTGCCATCCGGCGTGACCCGCTCGTTCATCTGGCACTCTATGTAGCAGCGCTCGCCAGAATTGACGCACTTCCGCACCACGTCGCCCTCCAGATACGCCACCGTTTCAAAGTCGTCATAGGGGCTGGCCTTCACCGGGATCCGCCGCCAATGGGCCTCCACCGGAGTCAGTCCCAGACACCGCCGCTGGTCATTGCTCAATTCTCTCATACCGCCGCGCTCCCCTTCCTGTTGGTAAGAACATTGTACCAATACCGCAGGGAATAGTAAATAGGAATGTGGAGAATCACTCTTCCATGCAAAAGCTGTCTTTTTTCAGCGCATGCTTCCTTATAATATGGAGTCGGCCAAAGCGGCGTATGCTTTCTGTGCTCGTGTAACATTCCAACTGCCGCTTTCCGACAGCCTGAGAAAACGGCCAAAAAAAGATACGCCACCCTCTGGTGGCGTATCTTTTTTTGTAACTACCCACAGGTTTTGTTGTCAGCAAATTACACTTAAAGCTTCCAATCGGCAAAATAAAAAAGCCCTGATACATCAAGGCTTTGCAGATAAGAAGGACTCCGCTTTTCAACAAAAATGTTCGAAAAACGGAGTTCATTCAAGATGGATTTGCGTTTTTGATAGATGGATTCGAACTTTCAGAAAACAAGCTACGTTCTAATGCATTGGGGAACTTATAACTTGAAAGCCTATTTCTTCAAATCTCTTTTTCTGAAGTTCAAAGAGTGAATTGTACCAATGAACACATTTTTAGAGAGAATACCCTTTGATAATTCATCTGCTGCACGGTTCGTGTATGTGATGCAGAGAATATTGTCTTTTGGATTATCTATGATACACCTTTGCACCATCGACTTTATTTCTGTCGTCTTCCCGCTGCCTGCTGGCGCATTTATTAAATAACAATTATTCAATTTGTTAGCCACATCAAGCCCTCCTCTATATAGTTGGGAAGCATAGTGTCAACAAGCTTATTAAGAATGACCGAGTACATAAAGTCTGTTTTGTTTTTACTTGTATGCTGTACGATCGTCCGAATACTACATGAATCTATATTCATGCTCAGCGATACCGTTTTCCCTTGCTATCTTTACTATAATTTGATCCCGTTCCTCGCATGTGAGGATGTCTTCCGCTACAAGGCTCTCCAATAAGTTGCCAATTCCAATTAAATCTACCAGTTTATCTGCCACACGCCTCACCTCTTGAGGCTATTGTAGCATAACTTACACAAATGCAAAAGATAAATCAAATCAAGGTCATATCCGGTGAAACATAGCGCGTGTCTTTCCTCGGTGAACCTTCCTGATCGTAGTCAATATTGCAGCGGCTGGCCTTCTCAAATTGGGCATCCAGAAACTTCTCCCATCCGATGATGGCCACATATTTTCCGTTAGAAAGAAGATGGTCAACCGAAGCGCGAGTCCACTTTGGTTTTCCGGTCGGAGAAGATATTTGCTTTGAGTAGAGCATATTCACGATCTTACCTAAACTCGCTCCCGCTATGTAGGAATCAAAAATCATGGCGATAACATCAGCTTCGTCCTTGTTGATTTTGAGTGTCCCGCTGCTGGTCAAAATAAAACCATATGAAATTCTCATGTTTTGTTCCTCCTAAAAACAAGAATTCCCATGGCATTATCTCATTCAGGAGATAAAACATGGGAATATAGGATATTTTCTATGTCTGTTCTGCACAATTTGCAGGTTCACTTCGCGGTATGCTCATGTCAAAAAAATCAAAAGTTGCGTATAACTTATGTTATACGCAACTTTTGTCTAATTTGGAGCAGGGTACGGGAATCGAACCCGCCTCCTCGGCTTGGGAAGCCGATGTACTACCGATGTACGAACCCTGCAAGTGGAGTTATCATACCACACTTTGCCGCTTATTGCAAGGCGAAAATCGCCGACGCGGCCACTTTTCCGCCGCGGGCATAGGCCAAGCCCGGCAGGGCATAGGATTGCACCAAAGAAACAAGGAGGGCTTGCGGTATGAAACGAGCGGTGGGATTTCTGGCGGCATTGGTGTTGGTGTGGGGCATGGCGGTACCCTGCTGGGGCGTGGAGCTGACGCTGACCTCCCACGCGGCGCTGCTGATGGAGAAAACCACGGGGGAGATCCTCTACGCTCAGAACGAGCATGAGGCTCTTCCGCCAGCCAGCGTCACCAAGATCATGACGGTGCTACTGACCATGGAAGCCATCGACAGTGGCCGCATCGCACTGGACGATGTGGTGACCGTCAGCGCCTACGCCGCCGGAATGGGCGGCAGTCAGGTCTTTCTGGCGGAGGGCGAGCAGATCACGGTGGACGATCTTCTCAAGGGGGTGTGCGTGTCCTCCGGCAACGACGCGGCGGTGGCGCTGGCGGAGCACGTGGCGGGCGTGACAGAGCTGTTCGTAGAGCAGATGAACAACCGCGCCCGCCAGCTGGGCATGAACGACACCCACTTTGTCAACTGCACCGGCCTGACGGCAGAGGGCCACGTCACCTCCGCCTACGACATCGCCCTCATGAGCCGGGAGCTTCTGCTGCATCATCCGGAGGTGCGGAATTACACCACCATCTGGATGGACACTCTGCGCAACGGCACCTTCGGGCTCAGCAACACCAACAAGCTGATCCGGTTCTACGATGGGGCCACGGGGCTGAAAACCGGCTTCACCCGCGAAGCGGGCTACTGCATCAGCGCCACGGCGGAGCGGGACGGCATGGAGCTGATCGCCGTCATCATGAAGGGGAACACCTCTGACAGCCGCAACGCCGACGCCAAGACCCTGCTGAACTACGGCTTCTCCACCTATACGCTGGTGGATATCCAGCCGGAGGAGCCGCTGCCTGTCCTGCTGGTGACGCTGGGCACGGCGGAGACGGTGTCCGCCGTGCTGCCGGAGGAGGGCCGCACGCTGCTGCTGGAGAAATCCCAGACCGGCGGCCTGACCCAAACGGTGGAGCTGCCGGAGGCGGTGGCGGCCCCGGTGTGCGCCGGTGACCGGCTGGGCACGCTGACCGTCAGCCGTGATGGAGCCGTGGCGCTGGCCATCCCCATCGTGGCCGGAGAGACGGTAGAGCGCCTTACATGGAGCCAGACGGTGACGCAGATGCTGCGCACGGCGATTTTCTGCGGATAAACACAAAGTTCCCCTTGTATTTTTCAGCAGGGCGTTGTAGTATTATACTTTAAGAATAACACAGGAGGTATGTACGATGATCCATGTCGATCTTACCAATATCCAGAGCTTTCTGCGGCTGCCCTACGAGGCGGCGCTGTCTCCCCGCCTGAAGATCGCCCACAGCCATTTGCAGCAGGGCGACGGCGCCGGCGGCGAATTTACCGGCTGGGTGCATCTGCCCCGTGATTATGACCGGGCAGAGTATGCCCGCATCAAGGCGGCGGCCAAGAATATCCAGAGCGACTCTCAGGCGCTGGTGGTCATCGGCATCGGCGGCTCCTATCTGGGCGCACGGGGCGTCATCGAGTGTCTGTGCTCCCCCAACTATAACCTGAAAAAGAAGGACACCCCCAACATCTATTTCATCGGCAACGGTCTCAGCAGTGAGGCGCTGACCGAGACCATGGAGCTGGTGAAGGACGTGGACTTCTCCGTCAACGTGATCTCCAAGTCCGGCACCACCACCGAGCCCGCCGTGGCCTTCCGCTTCTTCCGCGAGCTGCTGGAGCAGCGCTACGGCAAGGAGGAAGCCGCACGACGCATCTACGCCACCACCGACGCCCACAAAGGCGCGCTGAAGTCTCTGGCGGATGCCAACGGCTACGAGAGCTTCGTGGTGCCCGACAACATCGGCGGCCGTTACAGCGTGCTGACCGCCGTGGGCCTGCTGCCCATTGCCGCCGCTGGCATCGACATCGACGCGCTGATGGCCGGCGCCCAGGAGATGATGGAGACCTGTGCCGCCGGCAGCATGGAGCGCAATCCCGCGTGGCACTACGCCGGCGCCCGGTATGAGCTGTACCGCATGGGCCGCAAGATCGAGATTCTGGCCGCCTATGAGCCGTCCTTCCGGTTCATGGCCGAGTGGTGGAAGCAGCTGTACGGCGAGAGCGAGGGCAAGGAGAACAAGGGCCTGTTCCCCGCCAGCGTAGAATTTACCGCCGACCTGCACTCCATGGGCCAGTATATCCAGCAGGGCGAGCGCCACCTGTTCGAGACGGTGGTGCGTTTCGGCCCCTCCGCCCAACAGCAGGAGGTTCCCTTTGACGAGGGCAACGGCGACGGCCTGAACTTCCTTGCCGGAAAGAGCATGGACTTCATCGCCCGTCAGGCCATGGACGGCACGCTGCTGGCCCATGTGGAGGGCGGCGTACCCAACATCATCGTGGAGACCGGCAGCAAGGACGCTCACACGCTGGGCGAGCTGATCTACTTCTTTGAGTATGCCTGTGGTCTCAGCGGCTACCTGCTGGATGTGAACCCCTTCGACCAACCCGGCGTAGAGGCCTATAAGAAGAACATGTTCGCCCTGCTGGGCAAGCCCGGCTATGAGGAGCTGCGGGAGACTCTGCTGAAAAAGCTGAAACGTTAACCGTTTTGTCATTGCTTTTTGGATGCGGTTATGCTATGCTGTTATCAGGAGCATAACCACCTCCTATCTTGGATAAAGGAGTGATTTCTTATGGTTAGATTGATTATGGGTGCCAACGGTGCAGGCAAGACGAAGCAGCTGATCGAGCTGATCCATTCCGCCGTGGAAAACGAGAACGGAAGCGTCGTTTGTATCGAACCCAGCGCCGACATGACCTACGACATCAGCTACAATGTGCGTCTGGTCAACGCCAGCGAGTATAATGTGAATAATTATGAATGTCTGCGCGGCTTCGTCAGCGGCCTGTACGCGGGCAATTACGATATTTCCCATGTGTTCGTGGACAACCTGTGCAAGATCGCAGGCGACAAGGACCTGCAGGCGGTAGAGAATTTCCTTGGCTGGCTGGATCGTTTCAGCAACGCCAACGATGTGAAGTTCACCGTTACCATCAGCGCCGAAGAGGACTCGGCCACCGAGGGTCTGCGTCAGTACACCTGATCCCCTAGGAACAAACAAAAATACCGGCACGCGCCAATGGCGCATGCCGGTGTTTTTTATGCCCTTTTGCCGTCTCTGTCCGCAGCAGCAGGCGCAATAACATGTCCACGAAAATATTCAGGCGGTATAAAGAACACTTGACATCGCGTAAAGAAACAGTTATAATTCTAAACGTTTGAATTATAACTGTTAGGAGGGCGGCAATATGGACGATACCCTGCACTATCTTATCATGGCCAATCAGATGCTTGTGCAGAAGGCCCTGCTGGAACGGCTCAAGGACACCGGCCTTACCATCGGCCAGCCGAAGATACTGGATCATCTGAAGGAGCATGACGGCAGCAACCAGAAGGAGATCGCCAAGGCGTGCTTTCTGGAGGCCGGCTCGTTGACGACCATTCTCAACAAAATGGAGGAAAAGGGCCTGATCGAGCGCAGGATATTGAACGGGAACCGTCGGAGCTTCCACATCTTCCTGACGCCGTTGGGAAAAGAAAAGCAGCGGCTGGTGGACGAGGCCTTTTCCGAGATTGAGAAGAAGGCATTGGCGGACATTTCGGAAGAAGAATATGCGCAATTCATGTCGGTATATCACAGGATCTACACCAATCTATCCAGCATCCTCGAAAAATGATACTTGAATGATACTTGTTAGGAAAGAGAGAGCACACAAGCAATGAATAAGGCAAAAAGATATCTGATATTTCTGGTGGGACTGTTCATAAACGCCCTGGGCGTAAGTCTGGTGACGAAGGCGAACCTGGGCACCTCCCCCATTTCATCGATCCCCTATGTGTTAAGCCTTAATTTCCCCCTGACGCTGGGAAACTTCACCATTATTTTCAGCATTCTGCTCATTCTGCTGCAAATATTGATTCTAAGAAAGAACTTCAAAATCGAAAACATCCTACAAATACCGGTCTCCATCGCGTTCGGTTATTTCATCGATCTTACCATGTACCTGCTGGTCTGGCTGGATCCGCAGCACTACGCCGTAAAGCTGCTGGCGCTGCTGGCGGGCTGCATCGTTCTGGGCTTCGGCGTCTATATGGAGGTGCTGGCGGATGTGGTCATGCTGCCGGGCGAGTCATTTGTCCGGGCCATCGTGCAGACCTGGCGCACCAATTTCGGAACGACGAAGATCGTGTTCGACTCCTCCATGACGGTCATCGCGGGCGTGCTCTCGTTCCTTTTCTTCGGCAAATTGAACGGCGTGCGGGAGGGCACCATCATTGCGGCGCTGCTGGTGGGCTTTATCGCCCGGCTGTTTGGCAAGCACCTCGAATTTGTGAAGCCCCATCTCTTCCCGGAGGAATACAAAGCGGCAGAGAAAGCCGAAGAAGCGCCGCATGAAGAAGCCGGACAGAAAAACGTCATCGTCATTGGCCGCCAGTACGGCTCCGGCGGACACGATATCGGCAAGCTGCTGGCGGACAAGCTGGGCTTTGCCTTTTATGACCGGGAGATCATCAAGATGGCCGCCGGAACGACGGGTCTTACGTCAGAGTTTATCGAAAAAAGAGAGGAATCCATGACCAACAGCCTGCTGTACGATCTGGTCAATCAGGCCTATCAGTACAGGGATGCAAGAGAGGAGGCGCCGAAGGATAAGATATTTGACGCGGAGTCCAAGATCATTCGGGAACTGGCGGATCAGGGGAACTGCGTGATCGTCGGAAGATGCTCCGACTATGTGCTAAAGGATGACAGTCGTGTGTTGAAGGTGTTTTTCAACGCACCGGTGGAAAGCCGCGCCAGACGCGTGATGGCGCGGCTGGGGATCGGCTTCGCCGAAGCCCAGCACCAGATCCGGAAGGTGGACCGGTACCGCGCCGACAATTACCGGTACTACACGGGAAGGATCTGGGGCGCTTCCGCAAATTTTGATCTTACCATCAATACCGATCTGGGAACCGGCTTCATTGAAGCCTGTATCCGGGACGCTCTAAACGCCCATGACGGCCATTGACCGTGGCGCTATATTGATGAACAAGGGACGGCGTGACTTCGGTCACGCCGTCCCTTTCAACCATCTTTGCTTACAGAAAAGCTCATCCCTTTGCGGGCGGCTGACCGCCGGAGGGCCGCTGTCCGCCGGAGGGCATCTCCGGGGGCTGCTGGCCATCACTGGGCAGTTCCGGGGCTGCTGCCCGTCGCCGGGCTGGAAGCCGCCCATGCCGCCGTTAGGGCCGCCGCCCATACCGCCGGAGCCGGAGGAAACGGTGCCGCTCTGGGCCTCGGCGGTGAGGGTGGCCGTACCTGCGGCGAGGGTGTAGCTGCCCTCGTCGGTCAGGTCAGGGGAGGAGAAAAACAGGAAGCTGGCATTGCATGCCGCGCTGCCGCTGTAAACGGTATTGCCGTCGCTGCCGGTGATGGTCAGGGCGCTGCCCTTGGTGATGGTGCTGCCGCCGTTGGGGCCGCCGCCCATGCCGCCGGAGGAACCGAAGGTGACGCAGGGCTGGGTGGCCGTCAGGTTCATGCCCATGCCGTTGCTGCCGCCTGCCGCCAGCACCGTACCGCCGGAGACCGTGATGGTGCCGTCGGCATCCAGCGGTTGGTTGTCCGCCGTGTTGGCCGTCCAGACAGTGACGCTGCCGCCGGAGATGGTCAGGTCGCCGTTGGAGTCGAAGCCGTCGCCGCTGGCGGAATAGGCTACGATGGTGCCGCCGGAGATGGTCATGGTGAAGGCATAGCTGCCCAGGTCGGAGTTGGCGGCGTTGAGACAGTCATCCGAGGCAGTGATGCTGATATCGCCGGAATAGATGTTCAGTTCCGCGCCCTCGATACCCTCATAGCACTGGGTGATGGTGATGGCGGGTCCTTCCGTACCCTCCGCGCCGATGTTCAGCACAAGGTCGCTGTGGAGGGCATCGTCAGCGGCAGCAATAGTCAGCGTGCCGCTCTCTACGTTCAAGGTCTGCTCGGCGTTGACGGCGTCGTTGACCGGAGCGTTGATGGTCAGGGTCAGCTGGCAGATGGTCAGGGAGGCCTCCCCTTCCTCGGCGGTAGTCGCGCCGGACTTGATACCGTTCTTGCCGTTGGCGGTGATGGTCAGGCTGCCGGTGCCGCCCAGCGTCACCTGTGAGCCGTTCTTGCACTTGATGACGGCATTTTCCGCCGCTTCGTTGTCGGGGTATTCCTCGTCGTTGTTTCTGGCGCTATCTGTCAGGCTGTTGACGGAGCCCTCCGCCGCGATGATGGTGACCTCCGTGGACTTATTGCAGGTGATGGGCGCGGTGTCGGCGCTGGTGAGGGACAGTCCGTTCAGCACCAGCGTCACGCCGGTGGTGCCCTTTTTGACGGTGATGGAGCCGTCGGCGCAGGTGCCGGTCACGGCGTAGGTGCCCGCGCTGTCGATGGTCAGAGCCGTGCCGTCGATCTCATAACCGGTGCCGCCGTCCTGCACGGTGATGCCGCTGTCGGTAAAGGTGAGAACGGTGGCGTCCTCTAAGGAATAGACCGTGCTGACCACCGGAGCGGTGGTATTGGTATTTGTATTGGTGTCGGCCGCCTGTGCGCCGCACCCCGCCAGCGACAGGGCCAGCGCCGCCGCACAGAGGATGGATACAAGCTTTTTCATGGAAATGACCTCCTTCGTCATGGGTTATGTGTTGGAATGTTTCCGTTTCTGCTGTTGTGGCCCTATCATAGCCCAACACCCTAAAAGAAACCTAAAGAAAAAATCCGAATTTTCTTTAAGTTGGTTTTAGGCGGCACAGGTATGATAGCGTCATAAAGGAGGTGCTCCACATGGCAGCACAGATCAAAAACTGCTTTGAACGCTATGAAAAGAAGTACCGCCTGACGGCGGAGCAGCAGCGGACAATTCTGGAGGGCATACAGCCCCATATGAAAAAGGACGCCTACGGCGCGTACACCATCTGCAACATTTATTATGATACCGACGACTGGCGGCTGATCCGGGCCTCGCTGGAGAAGCCGGTCTATAAGGAGAAGCTCCGTGTCCGCAGCTACGGCGTACCGGAGGAGGATAGCCGGGTGTTCGTGGAGCTGAAAAAGAAGTATGACGGCGTGGTGTACAAG
>CAVBAZ010000257.1:0-8667 GCA_963593515.1 Bacteroidaceae bacterium | reverse complement strand
GAGGAGTAATCCCGCTTCAGGATGGCGCTTTTCAGGGAGGAAAGCTCCTCGTCCGCGCCGCTGTACTCGCCGCCGGACACCGATTGGCGCAGCGCCAGAATGTCGGCGTTGATGGAGGAATCCAGCTTCAGCGCCGCGTCCGGATCCAGATAGGAGATCAGGGAGAAGGACAGCTGCTCCAGGCGAAGCTCCAGCGCCTCCAGCCGCTCCACGCGGGTCAGCGCACCGCTGTCGGGATAGGCGGTGGCCATGACCTGATTCCGGCCCACCCGCTCGCCCTCGGACAGCGTATGGCTCAGCGTTCCGGCGTCGGAGTGGAAGGTCTCCTCATCCCGCACCAGATAGCCGTTGACATCCACGGTGACCTCCTCCACGGAGTTGTAGACCAGCGTGGTGTTGATGGGGTCCGTCACATAGCGGTAGCCCTGCACGGCGAAGTAGACCACCACGGCGGCCAGCAGAACGATGGACAGTATTTTGAAAATGGGGGTGGATGCTTTCATATCCCGCTCCTTATGTGTATCTGTGCGTTTTTACGTGTATATATTTGTAAAAATTTCGTAGAGGCCGGCGTCCCCGACGGCTCGCAGGATGTGCAGTGGGTTATCGTGCGGCGGGGTGAGGTCACCCCGCCCTACGCACCGAGCAGCGTACCGCTTCGTAGGGCGGCATGACCACATGCCGCCGCGAACATACGGATATGCTGCGATAGTTGGTATGAATGGGGTCTCACATCTCCTCCGGCTCCTGAAAGCTTACCGCTCTTGCTGGGGCGATGGTGGAAATGGCGTGCTTGTAGATCACCTGCTGGCGGCCCTCGCTGTCCAGCACCACCACAAAGCAGTCAAAACCGGTGATCGTTCCCCGCAGCTGGAAGCCGTTCACCAGAAACATGGTGACGGGGATCTTCTGCTTCCGGGCCTGGGTCAGAAATACTTCCTGTAAATTGTTTGTCTTTTGCATAGCGTCCTCCTGAATGTATCTTTTTTGTACGGACGCTATCTCTATGAGATGACCTCCGCCATGATTCAGCATAAACCACGGCTATGGAGATATTCTGTCGCTTTTTGCAGACCCGCAGGGAAATTTGGATCACGCTGCCAGCGCACCCAGAAAATGTTGGGGTTCCGCCGCAGCCACGTCAGCTGCCGCTTGGCGTACTGCCGGGAGCGGAGCTTCACCTCGGCGATGGCCTCCTCCGTGGTAGCCGTGCCCTCCGCCACCGCAAGGAACTGCTTGTAGCCGATGGCCTGTAAGGCCGTGGCGTCACGGGGCAGGCCACCGGACAGCAGGGCCTCCACCTCTGCCAGCAGGCCCTGCTCCACCATGATATCCACACGCTTATCGATGCGGTCGCGGAGATCCTGCCGGTCCTCGAAATCCAGACCGATATAGAGGGCATCGTACTTGGGGGGATGCTGCCGCTCCAGCCGGTCGTGCTCCGTGATGGTCTGGCCGGTCTCCTGCCATACCTCCAGCGCACGGATGATGCGCTTTTCATCCCGCAGATGCAGCTTTTCCGCCGCCGCGGGGTCGATCCTCCGCAGCTCCTCCAGCAGCACCTCAATGCCCTCTGTCCGGGCCCGCTGCTGCAAGGCCTGACGGATGCCGGTGCCCTGCGCTCCGGCGGCGAAGTCCGTGCCCCGGATCAGGGCATCCAGATAGAGGCCCGTGCCGCCCACCAGCACCGGCAGCTTGCCGCGGCTCAGGATATCCTGCACGCATGCGTCAGCCGCCTGCACATACCGGGCCACCGACCAGTTCTCCGCCGGATCGGCCACGGCCACCATGTGATGGGGGACGCCCTCCATCTCCTCGACCGTCGGCGCGGCGGTGCCCACCGCCATGCCGCGGTAGATCTGCATGGAGTCCACGCTGACCACCTCGCCATGGAAGCGCTTGGCCAGCGCCACGCCCATTTTCGTTTTTCCGGTGGCGGTGGGGCCCACCACGCAAAGCACTGTGGCCATTGTTGCTACTCCTTGGAATCAGGCTCGTTTGAACATCTTCTCGATGTCGTATTTGCTCAGTTTATACTTGACCGGACGGCCATGGGGGCAGTAGAGGATCTCCCCCGACTGCACCTTTTCCACCAGCGCCGCCAGCTCGGTGGCGTCGGTGGTCATGCCGGCCTTGATGGCGCTCTTGCAGGCCATGGTGTGCAGCAGTTCGTCCCGCGCACCCTCCGGATCGGCCCGGCCCAGCGCCAGCTTCTGGGCCAGCTCCTCCAGCGTCACGGCGGCATCCGCCGCCAGAATATCCGCCGGTACCTCACGGATCAGCACCGTGCCGCCGCCGAAGTCCTCGCACACAAAGCCGAACTCCTGCAAGAGAGACAGGTCGTCCAGGGCGGCGGCGTAGGCCTCAGCCTCCAGCTCCACGGTGACAGGCGTCAGCAGCGGCTGGGCCATCAGGGGCTGACGGTTGGCCTTCAGGGCGTCGAACCGCAGCCGCTCGTGGGCGGCGTGCTTGTCGATGAGCCACACGTTGTCATGGTCATCCTCGCAGATGATGTAGGTTTTCAGCACCTCGCCCACCATGCGCCACGGGGCCTCCTTCACCGGCTCCATGGTCTGCTGCTCCGGCTCCTGCGGCAGAGGGATGGCCTCCTGCGCGGGAGCGGGCGGTTCCTCGGCCACCGGCTCCGGGATGACTTCCGCCGGGGTCTCCGGCTTTTCGGGCGGGGTGATCTCATAGGTGCGGCCCGTCAGGGGCGAGGACGCGACAACGGGCTTCTCCTGCTGCACGGAGTCCCGGACATAGATGGTCTCGGCGCTGTGGGGCCGCTGGGCCATGGCGGGTACGCTGTCCGCCGTTTCGGAGGGGGCGCTGTCCCGGATAACGTTTTTCGTGGCCGGGGCGGCGGGCCGGGCGCTAAAGCTGCCCAGCGGCTTTTTCTCCTCCGCGGGAGCGGTTGCCCTGGCCATGAACTCCTGCGCGGTCATCTTCTGGAAGAAGGACGGCTCCTTTTCCGCCCGCTGCGGAGTCTTTTCGGCGTTGAGGGCATCCAGAATGGTGTAATACACCGCGTCGAACACGGTCTTGTCGGACACGAACTTCACCACCGTTTTGGCGGGGTGGACATTCACGTCCACCATGTCCTTGGGCAGCGTCACATGCAGCACGCAGCCGGGGAACCGGCCTTTCAGCAGCTGGTTCTTATAGGCTTCCTCCAGCGCCGCCGTCAGCAGCTGGGACTTGACGAAGCGGCCGTTGACGAACAGCACCTGCTTGCCGCGGCTGCCGTGGCCGTTGAGGGGCTTGGTGACGAAGCCCTCCACCTTCACGTCGCCGCCGCTGCCGGAGATGGGCAGCAGGCCAAGGGCGAAATCGCGGCCCATGGCGGCGTAGATGGCGGACAGCAGCTGCCCGTCGCCGGGGGTGTGCAGCACCTCCTGTCCGTCGCGGATCAGCTTGAAGGACACGTCGGGGTGGCTCAGCGCCAGATGCTGCACCACGCCGGACACGGCGGTGCCCTCGGCGCTGTCCTTCTTCATGAACTTCATGCGGGCGGGGGTGTTGTAAAAGAGGTCGCGGACGCAGATGGTGGTGCCCTCCGGGCAGCCGGTAGGCTCCGTCTGGCCGGGGACGCCGCCCTCCAGATGGAGGGACGCGCCCATGTCCTCGCCTGCGGCGCGGGAGAAGATATCCACCCGCGATACGGCGGCGATGGCAGCCAATGCCTCGCCCCGGAAGCCCAGCGTGCCGATGGCCGCCAGATCGGCGGCGGCGCGGAGCTTGCTGGTGGCGTGGCGCAGAAAGGCGGTGGGCATCTGCTCCGCCGGGATGCCGCAGCCGTTGTCGGTGATGCGGATATAGGTCAGGCCGCCGCGCTCGATCTCCGCCACGATGGCGGACGCGCCCGCGTCGATGGCGTTCTCCAGCAGCTCCTTCATGACGCTGGCGGGACGCTCCACCACCTCACCGGCGGCGATAAGATCCGCCACATGGGGCGGCAAACATTGGATCTGCGGCATGGTTCCTCCTTGTTGGATGTTGATGATAATCGTGTCATTGCGAGGAGCGAAGCGACGCGGCAATCCGTTCCTCCTTATTTGTTCAGAGATAAGAGTACGGATTCCCACGCCAGTGTACGCACTGGCTCGGAATGACAGACAGTGGTTATTGCAGCTTGCTCTTCAGCTCATACAGCAGATTCAGTGCCTCCAGCGGGCTGAGGGTGTCCACCGGCGCCCGGCGGAGCTGGTCGATGACCGCGCTCTCGCTGAGAGCCTCCAGCGACACCTGATCCGTCTCTACCGGGGCGGCGTGGGGCTTGCCCGCCTCGTCCTCCAGCTCCTGCAAAATGTGGCGGGCACGGGTCAGCACCTGCTTGGGCAGGCCCGCCAGCTTAGCCACCTCAATACCGTAGCTGCGGTCGGCGCCGCCGGAGATGATCTTCCGCAGGAAGATGATATCCTCGCCCCGTGTACGGACGGCGATATTATAGTTGCGGACGCCGGGAAGCTCACCCTCCAGCGCCGTCAGCTCGTGATAGTGGGTGGCGAACAGGGTCTTGGCCCCCAGCTTTTTCGGGTCGGCGCAGTATTCCAGCACCGCTCGGGCAATGGACATGCCGTCGAAGGTAGAGGTGCCCCGGCCGATCTCGTCCAGGATCAGCAGGCTGTCCGCCGTGGCGGACTTAAGAATGTCGCTGACCTCCGTCATCTCCACCATGAAGGTGGACTGTCCGGCGGACAGGTCGTCACTGGCGCCGATGCGGGTGAAAATGCGATCCACCACGCCGATGCGGGCGGCGCGAGCAGGAACAAAGGAGCCGATCTGGGCCATCAGCACGATCAGCGCCACCTGACGCATGTAAGTGGACTTACCGGCCATGTTGGGGCCGGTGATGATAGCCACCCGGTCATCCTTGACCCCCATATAGGTATCGTTGGGGACGAACATGCTGTCCCGCCGCATCTGCTCCACCACCGGATGGCGGCCGTCGTGTATCTCAATGACACCGGATTCATCCACCACGGGGCAGCAGTAGTTGTTCTTCACCGCCACGGCGGCCAGCGAGCACAGGGCGTCCAGCTCCGCCACCAGTGCGGCGGCCTGCTGCACCCGCGCGGCCTGGGCGGCGATATGCAGCCGCAGATCGGTGAACAGCTGGTATTCCAGCGCCGTCACCCGGTCGCTGGCGGAGAGGATGTCATGCTCCAGATCCTTCAGCTCCTGGGTGATGTACCGTTCACCGTTTACCAGCGTCTGCTTGCGGATGTAGCTCTCCGGCACCTGATCCTTGAAGGAGTTGGACACCTCGATATAGTAGCCGAACACCTTGTTATAGCCGATCTTCAATGTGCGGATGCCGGTCTTTTCCTTTTCGGCGGCCTCCATGCGGACGATCACATCCTTGCCGCCGTGGAGGATGCTCCGCAGACGGTCCACCTCGCTGTCGAAGCCCTCGCGGATCATCTCGCCCTCGCGGACAGAGAAGGGCGGCTCGTCCACCAGCGTCTGGCCGATGAGGGCGGCCAGATCGTTGAGATCGTCCAGTTCCTCGTCCAACTGATGCAGGCGGCCCCTGTCAAAGCAGGAGAGCTGGGCCTTGATCTGGGGCAGGCGCTCCATGGCGGCGCGGAGGGATACCAGATCCCGGCCGCCTGCCGTGCCGTACACGATGCGCCCCACCAGCCGCTCCATGTCGGAGATGCCCTGCAGGGCCAGTATCAGCTCCTCGCGGGCCATGGTGTTCTCGGCCAGCGCCGCCACGGCGGCATTGCGCCGGTCGATCTCCGTGACGGACAGCAGGGGCCGCTCCAGCCACGAGCGCATCATGCGGCCGCCCATGGCGGTCTTCGTCTTGTCCAGCACCCACAGAAGGCTGCCCTTCTTCTCCTTGCTGCGGAGTGTCTCGGTCAGCTCCAGATTGCGCCGGGCCGTCAGGTCAAGCTCCATGAACTGGCCCCGGCGGTAGTATTCCAGATCGTCCACGTGGGACAGGTCGGTTTTCTGTGTCTCGTGCAGATAGCTCAGCAGCGCGCCCAGCGCCAGAAATACCGCCGGGTTATCCCTCGGCAGGCGGTGCAGTGCGTCGTCGCCGAACTGGCGGCGGATCAGCCGCTCGGAAGCCTCCATCTGGAAGCGGCCGGAAGGAAGCTTTTCCAGGTGGCAGTTCAGCTTGTCCTGTAAAAAGCTGTGAAGCGTCTCGTCAAAGAAGGCGGCCTCATTGACCACCGCCTCGGCAGGGGTGAAGCGGCCCAACTCGTTGATAAGCTGCTTCACGCGCTCGCCGCCGGAAAAGGCGGTGGCGTGGGCCTTGCCGGTGGTGATGTCGCAGACGCACACGGCGGCGTAGTCATCGTCCAGATAGATACCGGCGCAGAAGTTGGAGCGGCCCTCGTCCAGGCAGGCGCTGTCGATGACGGTGCCGGGGGTCACCACGCGGATGATGTCCCGCTTCACCAGCCCCTTGGCCTGGGCGGGATCCTCCGTCTGCTCGCAGATGGCCACCTTGTAGCCCTTGGCAATGAGCCGGGCGATATAGGCGTCCGCCGCGTGGTAGGGCACGCCGCACATGGGCATCCGCTCCTCGGCGGGCTTGTCCTTGCTCTTGTCCCGGCTGGTCAGCGTCAGATCCAGCTCGCGGGACGCCGTTTTGGCGTCCGCGCCGAACATCTCATAGAAGTCACCCAGACGGAAGAACAGGATGGCGTCCTGATTCTGTTCCTTTATTTGCAGGTATTGCTGCATCATGGGGGTCAGTTCTGCCATAGGGGACTCCTTTCCAAATTATACCATCTCGCCGAACAGCGCCCAGGTGTTGCTGTCGGTGATCTTTACGTCGTGATAAGTGCCGATGGCGGCCTTGTCGCCCACCAGATGCACCAGCCGTCCTCCGGCGGTGCGGGCCGTCAGCGGCCAGCGGCTGTCGTCGCTCTCGCCGTCGATCAGGCAGCGGAGAGTGCGGCCCACATACTGGGCGTGAATTTCTTCGGATATCTTGTTTTGTGCGTCGCACAGCCGGTCGAACCACACCTGCTTTTCCGCGCGGGGCACGGGATCGTCCATCTTGGCGGCAGGCGTTCCGGGCCGTGGCGAGAAGATGAAGGTGAACAGCGCGTCGAACCGCACCTGCTCCACCAGCGCCACCGTCTCCATGGCTTCTTCCTCCATCTCGCCGGGGAATCCGATGATCACGTCGCTGGTCAGCACTAATTCTGGCATGACCTTGCGGGCGTAAGTAATGAGTTCCAAGTACCGGGCCTTGTCATAGGGTCGGTGCATGGCACGCAGCACCCGGTCGCAGCCGGACTGCACGGGAAGGTGCAGCTGCTTGGCCACATGCTTACACCGGGCCATGGTGTCGAACAGCTTGAAGCTGGCGTCCTTGGGCTGGGAGGACATGAATCGGATGAGATAGTCGCCGGGAATCTCGTCCAGCGCCGCCAGCAGGTCGGCAAAATCATAGCCGGTGCCAAGGTCTTTTCCGTAGGAGTTGACGTTCTGGCCCAGCAGGGTGATCTCCTTATAGCCTTCAGCGGCCAATTCCCGCACCTCACGGATGATCTGCTCGGGATCGCGGCTGCGCTCGCGGCCCCGGACATAGGGCACGATACAGTAGGAGCAGAAGTTGTTGCAGCCGTACATGATGGACACCCACGCGCGGGTGCGGCCCTCGCGCACCACCGGCATGCCCTCGGCAATGGAGCCGGGCTCGTCCTCCACGGAGAACACCCGGCCCCGGCGGGTATAGACCTGCCAGAGAAGCTCCGGGAATTTCCACAATGCCTGCGGACCGAAGACCAGATCCACATGACGATAGGACTGACGCACCTTTTCCGCCACCTCGGGCCGCTGGGCCATGCAGCCGCACAGGCAGATGATCTGCTCCGGATTGGCCTTCTTGGTGTGGGTCAGTGCGCCCAGATTGCCGTAGACCCGCTTTTCCGCGTGGTCACGGATGGCGCAGGTGTTCAGCACGATGATGTCCGCCTCGGCAGGCTCGGTGACAAACTGGCAGCCCATGGCCTCCAGCATGCCCATGATGTGCTGGCTGTCGGCCACGTTCTGCTGGCAGCCGAAGGTGTCCACCAGCGCACGGACGGTCTTGCCTCGCTGGATGTGCAGCTCCTTTATTTTTTCGGTAAACTCCCGCTGACGCTCCATATCCGCGTCAGACAGGACCACATTCTTTCGTTCCAAGGGTACCTCCTTCACCCGGCGCGGCGCGCAGAGCGATATTTAATCATGGTATTATACCATATTCAAAACCGCAATACAAGAAATGCGCAGAATAAAAGTTGCAAATTCCGCCGCCATGCGCTATGATGGGGGTACTCTGAATTTGCAACGAGGGATTTCATATGATCTATGCTCTTTATGCCGCCGTCATTCTGGTGCTGGTGGGCTGCGACCAGCTGCTGAAAAGCTGGACGGTGCACCATCTGGCGCTGGGCGAAAGCACGGCTTTTCTGCCGGGCTTCATGCAGCTGACCCGCGTCCACAACTACGGTGCGGCGTGGTCCAGCTTCTCCGGAAAAACCGCCATGCTGATCGTGGTGACGGCGGCGCTGATGATCGCCGTGGCCTATCTGCTGATCCGGCGCATCGTGCGCCATCCGCTGGGCGTGGCCGCTGCCGTGCTGATCCTGGGCGGTGGCGTGGGCAACATCATCGACCGCATCGCGCATGGCTATGTGGTGGATATGTTCGACC
>CAVBAZ010000256.1:0-10732 GCA_963593515.1 Bacteroidaceae bacterium | reverse complement strand
TCATCTCCCTGCTGAACATCGACTACGGCTCCATGCTGACCCACGAGTACAACGCGCAGGTCAAGGACGATCTGTTCACCACGCCCGAACGTCCCTTCGCCGGTGCTGATGATTACGAGAAGCCCGCTTCCGGCAAGTCCTCCGTGGCCGACCTGCTGGTTCCCGTTGTCGTTCTGATCATCGTCTGCGTGGTCTCCCTGATCTGGTCCGGCGGCTACTACGATTCCGAAAACGTCGAGAGCTACCACCACTTCATGGTGGCCTTCTCCAACGCTGATGCCGGTGCGGCGCTGGCGCTGGGCGGCCTGATCGGCTGCGTGTTCACCTTTGCCTACTTCTGGCTGCGGGGCGCGATCGGCTTTGAAAAGTCCTTCGAGTCTGTTCCCCAGGGCTTCATCCAGATGATCGCCCCCATCCTGATCCTGACCTTCGCGTGGACGCTGTGCTCCTTCACCCGTTACGCCATGTACTCCGCTGAGTTCGTCAAGAACGCTATGTCCGGTGCCGGCGACCTGAAGGTGTTCCTGCCCGCCGTGATCTTCCTGATCGGCGCTGCCATCGGCTTCGCCACCGGTACCTCCTGGGGCACCATCGGCATCATGGCCCCCATCGTCGTGGCCGTGTTCGACTACGACGTGGATCCTGTGCTGTGCACCATCGGTCTGGCGGCAGCCTGCTCCGGCGGCGTTATGGGCGACCACTGCTCCCCCATCTCCGACACCACCATCATGGCTTCCGCCGGTGCACACTGCTTCCACCTGAACCACGTGTTTACCCAGCTGCCCTATGCCCTGACCGTTTCCGGCGTGGCCTTCGTCAGCTTCATTTTTGCCGGTCTGATCCAGAACGTGGTCATCAATCTCATCATTGCCGTGGCGCTGATGGTCGGCACCCTGCTGGTCATCAAGGCCATTGTGGCCAGGAAGCACGCCGGTATCTTCGAGGAAATGGCCGAAGCCAACAAGGCTCTGGCACATCAAAAGTAAGTGTGTGCTGAAACGCACCGCAGCCCAACGAAATAAAAAGACGCCGCGGGATCTCCCGCGGTGTCTTTTTTATGCTGCCATGAAATCGTGTGATTTCATTAAACTTAAAAATAAAAGGGGCGGGAACAATTCCCGCCCCTGATGCGTCTCTATTGTGATGATAAAGCCTTATACCTCGATGCCGTACTTCTCGAACCGGGGGATCAGACCGTAGCGGGGGTGGGGATCGCCGTCGTCGGGGATCTGGGCCAGATCGTAGCCGGGATAGTCGTTGCCCTCGATGATGGCGGGGCCCTTCTCCGTCATGCAGATGTCCCAGCCCACATAGTGGAACTCCGGATACATCAGCGCCGCCTTCAGGGCCAGTGCCTTGACCTCCTCGTGCATGGGCATCTGATAGCCCTTCAGCTCAATGCCGGTGGTGGGATGGCGGTCGTATTTCTTCAGCTCCTCGTCGTGGCCCTGTCCGGCGATCTTGCCGGTGTCCAGATCGAACCGCATGGTGATGCCGCCACGGCCCATGTTGTCAAAGGCCATGCCGCCGGTGCCCGCCTTGCAGGCGGCGTAGATCACCAGCGGCTCGCCGTCCTTCACGAAGGTAGCCACGCGGATGCAGTTGATGGAATCCGGATGCAGCGCCGCTGCCTGCGGGTGCTGGCGGATGACCTCCTCGCAGATGCCGAACCGCTTCTCCGGCTGCTTCATGTAGCCCCACATAGCCTCCAGATCGGTGAAATCCTTCTTGTACAGCTTCTCGATGCCGCTGCCGCAGTCGCCGTCGATGGGCTTGACGATCACGGCGTCCTTGTCCGCCATAAACGCCTTGAACTGCTCCAAGTCTGCCTTGAACAGGTTCAGCGCTTCGCGGCCCATCAGGGGCCGGAACTTCTCAAAAAAGGCGTTCTTGTCGTTGAAAATGGCGGCGTCGGTGCGGTTGTTCACCCGCTTGACGAAGGCGGCGGAGCGCACGCGGGTCAGATAGGTGGCCCGCTCGGCGTCGCTCAGGTCGTAAAACTCAAACATCATATAGTCCGTCGGGCCTGCGCCGTAGCGCTTGGCGCACCGCAGCATGTCGGTGAACAGCGCCGCTGTGGGCTTGCCGCAAATAGCGTGTGCCTTTTCGGCGGTCTGCCAGACGCGGCGCAGCGGCACGCTCTTGGCCGCCTGACGAATGGAACTCAGTTTCATAAAGGCAAAACATCCTTTCATAACAGGTGCTTATCATTATACCTGTTTCTTCAAAAAAGAAAAGCCCTCTCAGTCAATTTTCTGCCTGAGACCCATGAAAAATACGAAAGGCAGCAATAACGCCAGAAGATTTTTCTAAAAAATTTGGTCATTCCTCTTGACAGGTGTATGACGCCGTGGTATAAGTGTACTAGTACGTTTAATACACTACACTCGGAAGGAGTGACCCTTATGATCCATCTGGACTACCGGGACAGCCGCCCCATCTACGAGCAGGTGAAGGACAGCCTGCGCCGCCTGATGGTTACCGGCGTTCTGGCCCCCGGCGACAAGCTGCCGTCGGTGCGGTCCATGGCCTCGCAGCTGTCCATCAACCCCAACACCATCCAGCGGGCCTATGCCGAGCTGGAAGCCGAGGGCTATGTGGTGTCCGTCACAGGCAAGGGAAGCTTTGTGGCGGAGGGAGACACCCAGAATACCGCCCGCAAGGCCGAGCTGACCGGCAAGCTGAAGCCCGTTTTGGAGGAGCTGCGGAACCTCGGCATGACCCGCGAGGAGCTTTTGCAGCTCTGGGAAGGAGAGAAGAAGTAATGTTAGAAGCAAAAAACGTCGTCAAGAGCTTTGACGGCTTCCGTGCGCTGGACGACGCCTGCCTGACCGTTCCCAAGGGTGCGGTATACGGCCTTGTGGGCCCCAACGGCGCAGGCAAATCCACCATCATCCGCCATTTCACCGGCGTGTACCGCCCCGACAGCGGCTCCCTGACGCTGGAGGGCCAGCCCATCTACGAAAACCCCGCCGTCAAGCGGCGCATCTGCGTGATCCCCGACGACTGGTTCTATTTCTCCCAGTGGTCCATCCGGGAGATGGCCCGGCTCTATAAGGGCATGTACCCCACCTTCAGCCAGGAGCGCTACGACAAGATGCACGAGGTGTTCCCGCTGGACGACCGCCAGATGATCCGCCGCATGAGCAAGGGCATGCAGAAGCAGGCCGCTTTCTGGATCACCATGAGCTGCATGCCGGAGTACCTGATCCTTGACGAGCCGGTGGACGGCCTTGACCCCGTCATGCGCCGTCAGGTATGGTCGCTGCTACTGGGCGACGTGGCCGAACGAGGCACCACCGTTCTGGTGTCCAGTCACAACCTCCGCGAGCTGGAGGACGTGTGCGACCACGTGGGCATCATGAACAAGGGCAAGGTGTTGCTGGAGCGCAGCCTGTCCGATTTGCAGGACAACACCGTGAAGCTTCAAGTGGCATTCGGCGGCGACGAGCCGGAGATGCCCGCCGACCTGAACGTCCTGCACCATGAAAAGATCGGCCGCGTGCACACCTACATCGTCCGCGGCAACCAAAACGACATTCTGGCGCAGGTCTCGGCCCTCCAGCCCATCCTGCTGGAAGCCATCCCCCTGACGCTGGAGGAGATCTTTATTTACGAGTTGGGAGGTGCCGATTATGCGGTTCATGATATCGTCCTCTGACCGGGCGCTGGCCCGCTCCGACTTCCGCCGGTTCTGGCCGCTGCTGTTCGGCTATGCGGTCGTGTGGCTGTGCGCCCTCCCGCTGGCCCTGTGGAACAAGCGGACTTGGGCTTACGATCCCAAGAATATGCTGGCAACCATGGATAACCTCAATGACCATCTGTGGGGCTGCACCGCAGCCGCACCCATCGTGTCCGCCTGCTTCGCCGTGCTGCTGGCCATGGCGCTGTTCGCCTATCTGATGAACAGCCGCAGCACGGGCCTGATGCATTCCCTGCCCATCACCCGTGGCCGCCAGTTCGCCGTACATTTCACCGTGGGCGTGCTGATCTTCACCGTGGTGCATGTGGCCGCCGCCCTCATTTCCCTGCCGGTGCAGGCCGGATACGGCGTCATCGACATGCGGGGTACGCTGGAATGGCTGGTAGTGGCAGAGTTGACGAGCCTGTTCTTCTTCGCGCTGGCTTCTGCCTGCGCCATGGTCACCGGCTGGCTGCTGGCCATCCCCGTGATCTACGCCGGTATCAACTTCATGTTTGCCGCCTTCTATCTGCTGTTCGCCTTTGTGGCGCAGCTCTTCATCTGGGGCTTTGAGGGCAGCGGCTGGCCCACTTGGATCGACTGCCTGACGCCTGTTGTCCGGCTGTTCCGCAAGATCCGCGACGGCGAGAGCACGCTGGTCGCGGGTGCCGAGGACGGCTGGTATGAGACGCACCTGTCCGCCTCCGGCTGGACGACGCTGCTGGTCTATACCGTGGTTGCCGTGGTGTTGATCCTCATTACCTATCTGCTCTACCGCGCCCGCCACAGCGAGACCGCCGGCGACGCCATCGTGTTCCCGTGGCTGCGGCCCATTGTGCTGTACGTCATCTCTCTGGCCGGCGGCATCGGTCTGGGTATCCTGCTTTGGTATCTGGTATCCAGCGCCGAGAGCATCTACGTGCTGCTGGTGTGCCAGATCATTACGGGCCTGATCGTCTACTTCGACGTTCAGATGCTGCTGCACAAATCCTTCAAGGTGTTCACCCGCCGGGGTTGGCTGGGCGCGGCGGCGCTGGCCGTGGTACTGGCGGTCATCACGCTGGTGGTTCGCTTCGATGTGTTCGGTCTGGGCAAATATGTCCCCGATGCGGACCGGATCGAAAGCGTCAATGTAGGCACCTACTACGAGCTTCCCTCTGTGCATGACCTGTCCGATCCGGACGGTCTGGAAAAGCTGACGGCGCTCCATCGCGCCATTCTGGAGCAGGGGCCCTCCAGTCAGGCCGAGGAACAGGCTGCCAACGATCTCTCCCGTGACGCGATAACGCTCAGCATTGACCTTGACTATACCATGAAGGACGGCAGCACCTTCCAACGCAACTACTATCAGGTCGTCCGGCGGGGCACGCCGCTGTACGAGGCGTACAATGCGTTCTTTAACGAGCCATCCGTGCGCAAGGCCAGCACCGAGACCCGCTATGCCCTTATGGAGATCGACCCCACCACCATTACCGGCGGCTGGTTCAATAACTACCGGCAGGAGGATGACAGCTCCATTGAGCTGAGCAGTGCGCAGGCCCGCCAGCTGTATCTGGCGCTGGCGCGGTACCTCAACGTCCGTCAGGAAAGAGAGATCGACGTGATCGCGACAAGATCTGCTTCCGGAGAGCGCGATTGCTGCTTCTATCTGGGGATCGTCTATCAGGATACGAGCACCGTTGGCACAAACGACTGGGCCTCCGACACCCCACATACTTGGGACATTGATCTGCTGCCCGGCGACTGCACCGAGGTGCTTGACCTGCTGGTGTCCTTCGGTCTGGCGGAGACCACCGACGAGCTGCTGTACGACTAAGAGCTTCATGCGGCGCTGACGAAACGCCGCGTATCACAACCACATACACCCGACGGGGTGGGCAAAATGCCCACCCCTCCGCGAAGCGCACCCATTTTCCGGGGTGACGGCACAAAGGAGGCCGTATCCTATGACTACCTTACAGATCATCAATCTCGCCATTATGTTGGCGTTTTTCCTCTGCTATTCCTATCAGTTCTTCTATATCCCCGTGGCGTGGTGGAAAAAGGACGCACCTCACCGTGAGCCGGTGCCCCACCGTATCGCCGTGCTGATCGCCGCCCGCAACGAGCAGGCCGTCATCGGCAACCTGATCGACAGCATCCGGGCGCAGGACTATCCCGCCGACAAGGTGGATATCTTCGTGGTGGCCGACAACTGCACCGATCTGACCGGTACGGTGGCCGGCGCTCACGGCGCGACGGTCTATTTCCGCAGCAGCACGACGCAGGTGGGCAAGGGCTACGCCCTGCAATACCTGCTGCGCTGCATCGAGGACGATTACGCCCCCTACGACGGCTATCTGGTGCTGGACGCCGACAACGTGCTGTCCCCCAACTATATCACCGAGATCAACAAGACCTTCTCTGACGGCTACGAGATCGTCACCAGCTACCGCAACTCCAAGAACTACGGCGACAACTGGATCAGCGCCGGTTACGCCCTGTGGTTCCTGCGGGAGAGCCGCTACCTCAACGGCGCCCGCTGCCGTCTGGGCAGTTCCTGCGCCGTCAGCGGCACAGGCTTCCTGTTCTCCCGCAAGATCCTGGAAAAGTGCGGCGGCTGGAACTTCTTCCTGCTGACCGAGGATATCCAGTTCACCATCGCCAACGTCATCCGCGGCGAGCGGGTGGGCTATTGCCCCACCGCCGTGCTGTATGACGAGCAGCCCACCACCTTCCGCCAGTCCTTCCGCCAGCGGCTGCGCTGGTCCCGGGGCTATTTGCAGGTGTTCGGCCGCTATGGCACATCCCTGTTCCGGGGCATCTTCCGGGGCAGCTTCTCCTGCTTCGATATGACCATGAACATCATGCCCGCGGCGGTGCTGTCCGGCGCTTCCATCGCGGTGAATCTGGGCGCGGCCATCTATAACTGCTTCAACGGCGGCGACTGGACGATTTTGGCCGCGTGCCTGCTGCAAACTTTCCTGAGCCTGTACCTCACCGTGTTCGTGCTGGGCGTCATCACCACCATCACCGAGTGGGACAATATCTATTGCTCCGCCACCAAGAAGGTGTGGTACGCCATCACCTTCCCGGTGTTCATGTTCACCTATATCCCTATCGTCATTGTCTCTCTTTTCCACAACCCTGCGTGGCAGCCCATCCATCACAGCCGCAGCGTGGACCTCAAGCAGATCTGCGCCGGTAAGTAAGGGGCGGCCAGAGGGTGTGCCGCCGCGAAAGCGCCTCTGTCATTTGTCATTGCGAGGAGGGCGTAAGCCCGACGTGGCAATCCGTACTTCTCCAAAGAAAACGGATTCCCACGGCCAGTCTGAGGACTGGCCTCGGAATGACAGGGGCGTGATCGGCGGTATACCCGCTTTTTTTGCGCCTTTTTCGGAAAATCAACATCATTTAGGAGTGAATATCATGGAAATTTTGGAAGTCAACGATCTGCGAAAGGTCTATACCACCCGCTTCGGCGGCCAGTCCGTGGAGGCGCTGCGCAGCGTCAGCTTTGCCGTGGAGCAGGGCGAATATGTGGCCGTCATGGGCGAATCCGGCTCCGGCAAGACCACGCTGCTGAACATTCTGGCGGCGCTGGATAAGCCCACCTCCGGCCAGGTGCTGCTGGAGGGCCGGGACATCGGCAAGGTGAAGGAGGGCGACATGGCCGCCTTCCGCCGGGATCATCTGGGCTTTGTGTTTCAGGATTTCAACCTGCTGGACACCTTCACGCTGGAGGACAACATCTATCTGCCGCTGGTGCTGGCCGGAAAGAAATATCCTGAGATGCACCGGACGCTGATACCGCTGGCCAGTGAGCTGGGCATCGAGAAACTGCTGAAAAAGTACCCCTACGAGGTGTCCGGCGGCCAGAAGCAGCGTGCCGCCGTGGCCCGCGCCATGATCACCCGGCCCCGTATCCTGCTGGCCGACGAGCCCACCGGCGCGCTGGATTCCAAGTCCACCGACGAGCTGCTGGGCCTGTTCTCCCGCCTGCACGCCGACGGCCAGACCATCCTCATGGTGACCCATTCCGTCAAGGCCGCCAGCCACGCCGGGCGGGTGCTATTTCTGAAGGATGGGCAGGTGTTCCACCAGCTCCGCCGGGATGGCGACACCAACACCCGCTTCTACCAGCGGATCTCCGACGCGCTGACGGCGCTGACAACGGGCGGTGACGCGCAATGAGCCTGTATACCCGTCTGGCGTGGGACGGCATCCGCAAAAACGGAAGGCTGTACCTGCCCTATATCCTCACCTGCGTGGGCATGGTGACCATGTATTATATGATGAGCGAGCTGTGCGCCAGCGACCTGCTGCGCTATATGAAGGGCGGCGGCGTGTCGCACATGATTTTGGGCCTTGGCTCCTGGGTCATCGCCGTGTTCTCAGCCCTGTTCCTCTATTACACCTATTCCTTCCTGATCCGGCGGCGGCAGAAGGAGTTCGGCCTTTACCATGTGCTGGGGCTGGGCAAGCGGCACATCGCCCTCCTGTGCATCATCGAAACGGCCATGACCGCCGTGATCGCGCTGGCCGCGGGTCTCGCCATCGGCGTGGGGCTGTCCTTCGCCGTGGAGCTGGGCCTGCGCGCCTCCATGGATGCGGAGGTAGGCTTCACCTTCTCGGTAAACCGGAGCGTGGTACTGCAAACGGTGTTGGTCTATCTGGCTATCTTCGCACTGACGCTGCTGAGCACGCTGGTGAAGGTGGGGCGCGGCACCGCCATGTCTCTGCTGCACAGCGAAAGCTACGGCGAAAAGCCGCCCAAGGGCAACCTGTTCGTAGCCATACTGGGCGTGGTGCTGCTGGCGGCGGCCTACGTCATGGCCGTGTCCATTCAGGAGCCGGTGAAGGCGCTGGCGCTGTTCTTTGTGGCGGTCATTTTGGTGGTTCTCGCCACCTATCTGCTGTTCATCGCCGGCAGCGTGGCCCTGTGCCGGATGCTGCAGAAGAACCGGGATTACTACTATCAGCCCCGGCACTTCGTGTCGGTGTCCTCCATGGCCTACCGCATGAAGCGCAACGGCGCGGGCCTTGCCTCCATCTGTATTCTGGCTACCATGGTGCTGGTGATGCTGTCCTCCTCCGCCTGCCTATACTTCGGCGCGGAGGACAGTCTGAAGGCTGCCTATCCCAACGAACTCGAGCTGACGGTGTGGGCGGAGGACGACGCCGCGCTGCCCCGTCTGGAAAAAGCTCTGACCAAAGCGGGCGAACCCTATGGCGTGAACGTCTGGGAAAAGGGCACGGTGACGCGGGACGCGGACGAGGTCATCTGGAGCACCGCCTTTGATACCGGTCTTCCGCAGGAGCAGCAGCTGGCCCTGAGCCATGATATCGGGGAGGCCCTGCGGGGCACGGGCGAAGCGTGGGGTTATTCCTATACCTCCCGGGCGGAGGCCGCCGAAGATTTCTACGGCACCTACGGGAGCCTGTTCTTCATCGGCATCGTGCTGAGCGTCATGTTCGTCTGCGCAGCGGTGCTGATCATCTACTACAAGCAGCTGTGCGAGGGCTATGAGGATCAGCCCCGGTTCGCCATCATGCAGAAGGTGGGCATGACGGCGGCGGATATCCGCCGCAGCGTCAACTCCCAGCTACTGACGGTGTTCTTCCTGCCACTGGCGGGCGCGGCGCTGCATATGGCGTTCGCGTTTCCCATGATCCGGCGGATGCTGCTGCTCTTCGAGCTGCACAACACGGGCCTGTTCGTGGCCACGGTGCTCATCAGCTTCGCGGTGCTGGCGGCGGTCTACACGCTGGTGTATAAGGCCACCTCCAACGCCTACTACCGCATTGTAAAGGGAATTGTATAAGAAAAAGCTCCTGACCATAGGTCAGGAGCTTTTTGACTTGGGAAAAGGTACTTACTTCTGGGCAGCCAGAGCCTTGTTGGCCTCGGCCATTTCCTCGAAGATACCAGCGTGCTTCTTGGCGACGATGGCCTTGATGACCAGCAGGGTCGCGACCATCAGGACGCAGGCGATGATCAGGCAGATCACCACGTTCTGGATCAGACCGGCCAGGATGAAGCTGACGAAGGCCACACCGGAAACGGTCAGAGCATAGGGCAGCTGGGTGAACACGTGGTTCAGGTGGAAGCAGTGGGCACCGGCAGAAGCCATGATGGTGGTATCGGAGATGGGGGAGCAGTGGTCGCCCATAACGCCGCCGGAGCAGGCAGCAGCCAGACCGATGGTGCACAGGATGGGCTGGGTGTTGAAGTCAAAGACCTGAACAACGATGGGGGCCATGATGCCGATGGTGCCCCAGGAGGTACCGGTAGCAAAGCCGATGGCAGCGCCGATGATGAAGATCACAGCGGGCAGGAACTTGGCCAGCTCGCCGGCACCGGACATGGCGTTGACGACGAAGTTGGCGGAGTACATACCGTAACGGGTCAAACCGCACAGGGTCCACGCGAAGGTCAGGATCAGGATGGGGGAGATCATCTGGATAAAGCCATTGGGAACGGACTCGAAGGACTTCTCGAAGCCGATGGAGCCGCGCAGCCAGAAGTACACGAAGGTGAACACCAGAGCGATCATGGAACCGATAGCCAGACCGGCGCCGGAGGATGCGTTGGAGAACGCACCCATGAAGTCATGGAAGTACTCGCTCTCGCCATCGTAGTAGCCGCCGGTGTAGATCAGGCCGACGATGCAGGTGGCGATCAGGACGATGACGGGCAGCAGCAGATCCAGAACGGAGGACTTGCCCTTGGAGCCGGTCTCGTAGTCGTCAGCACCCTCGAAGGGACGCTCGGGAGTGGTGAACAGGTCGTTCTTGACCTGAGCGTTGTACTCGTGGGTCAGCATGGAGCCGTAGTCAATGTTCAGCAGGGAGATGACCACGATCATCAGCAGGGTCAGCAGGCAGTAGTAGTTCCAGGGGATCTGCTTAATGAACATCTCGATACCGCTGACGGAGTCGGAGTTAACATAGCCGGACACGGCAGCAGCCCAGGAGGACACGGGAGCGATCATGCAGACGGGAGCGGCGGTAGCGTCGATGACGTAGGCCAGCTTCGCGCGGGAGATGTGATGGGACTCGGTGACGGGA
>CAVBAZ010000255.1:0-2260 GCA_963593515.1 Bacteroidaceae bacterium | reverse complement strand
TGAATCAGAACGGGCAAACTCTGAAAGTTACTCGTGAGAACAAGCTGATCACCGGAGGCATCGAAATTCTGAAGGTTGACGCCGACACCAAGAAGCCGTTGGCCGGTGTGGTGTATCGGCTCTTTGGCGCTGATGGTAATAAGATCGCGGATGGAACGACTGACGCCAACGGCAAGGTGACTTTCGATAATCTCAAGCCCGGAAAATACTCTTATCAGGAGATCAGCACCGTGGACGGATACCATCTGGACGATACCAAGTACGATTTCAGCCTGACCAGCGAGAACCTCAACGTCAAAGTTACCCGTGAGAATAAGCCTGTCAAGGGCTGCCTTACCGTCCGCAAGGTGGACGTTACCGGTAGCCCCCTCGCCGGTGCGGAGCTGCTGCTGGAAACCTCCACAGACGGTAAGACTTGGACGGAGGCCGGTAAAATCACCACCGACAAGACGGGGATTGCCAAGTGGGACGATCTCAAGATTGGCGCACAATATCGCGTCACTGAGGTGAAAGCTCCCGCAGGTTATACCTTGATGGCTGAACCGCTGTTCACCGGTGTGCTGGACAGCACCAACCCCGATGTCACCATTACCGCCTGTAACAGCGCAGGATTTGTCCTGCCGTTCACGGGCGGTGGGGGATTCACAACCTATTTCCTGTTTGTAGCACTCATGCTTTGCATGGGTGTTTATTTTTACAAAAAATCTAACATCAAGGAGAACAACTGAACATGAAAAAGATCCATCGCGTATTCGCCATGCTCATGGCCGCCATTATGGCCTTGAGCCTCGTTACTACGGCATTTGCCGAGCCTACCATTGACCCGGCGAAGAAAGCATCCCTGAGTATCTATAAATATGACATTACCAAAGCCAGCGAGGACGGTGTGTGGGATGCAGAGTCCTATGTTTCCACGGGCCTGCATGACGATGCTGTCATTGATAAGTTGAGCAAATACGCCATCCAAGGTGTTGAGTTCACATACCTCCGCGTCGCTGACATTTCCATGAACAACGAGGTCGTGGACAATCAGCGTCAGGTGGGCGTCCTGTATGGTTTCGACACTTCTGACCGCTCCAATGCCGTGCTGTCCGCCATCGGTTTGACCGCCGCGGACGCCCACAAGACTGAGGGCGGTGTCAACTACTATACCTCTGACAGTCTGAACAACAAGCTGGCCGCCGCATTGGCTGCCAACGCGACCACTGTCAAGAACGCTTTGGAGGGTGCTGTTAAGAATGGCGGCGTTGCCATGACTGAGACCGATGCGACCGGTCATACCTCTGCTTCTAACATGGAGCAGGGGCTCTATTTGGTGGTGGAAACCCGCGTTCCCGAAATGGTCACCAGCACTTGCAATCCCTTCTTTGTTTCCCTGCCCATGACCACCATTGATGGTGCAGAGTGGAACTATGACGTTACCGTGTACCCCAAGAACCAGACTGGCAACCCTGACCTCGAAAAGACTGTCCGCGAGGACAAAAACTCCACCGGCAAGCACAACGGCAGCCTGACCGACATCAAGGACGGTTACGCTCACACCGCTACCGCCTCCGTGGGCGATATCGTGGATTACCAGATCATCAGCACTCTTCCCACCATCATCTCCAAGGCTTCCAGCCTAAGCGAGTACACTTACGTCGATACCATGTCCAAGGGCATTCGCTACAACAAGAACGATGTGGTTATCGAGTTCTTTAAGGATGCTGGCTGCACCGACAAGATCACCACTTGGGATGAAAGCTCCGGCAAATTTGCGGTGACTTACGATGATACCGCCAACACCATGACCATCAAGATGACCGAGACTGGTCTGGCGGAGATCAACGAAGCGACCACCGTTTACACCGACAGCGTAAAGCGCGGCTACAGCGATTGCACCATGCGCATTACTTATGCCGCCACTCTGACCGCCGACGCACAGATGGGCGACAAGGATAACCCCAACACTGTTATCTTGACTTGGAAGCGTACCAACACTACCTACTACGACACTCTGGAAGATTGCTGCCATGTGTATACCTACGGCGTGGATGTGCTGAAGCAGTTCTCTGACGGTAAGGGCAGCGTCCAGAACGTCAAGTTCAACCTGCACAATGACACCGACAACTGTTACATCATCGCAGACCTGAAGGATGGCGTGTACTACGCCAAGGGCTTTACCTCCAAGAAGTCCGATGCAACCACCTTTATCCCCAACAGCAGCGGCCACATTATCGTGAAAGGGCTGGAGGATGATAGCTACAGCCTGACTGAAACC
>CAVBAZ010000254.1:0-27025 GCA_963593515.1 Bacteroidaceae bacterium | reverse complement strand
CACTGGGCAATGGCGTCGCCGGGGGCGCCCAGCACCACGTCACCCAGCTTGCCGTCCTTGTCCAGTACGGTCACATCGTGGATGGTGGCGCCGAAGTCCAGCAATCCGGCGGACTCGCCGAAGCGGTTGGTGATGGTATAGCGGTTGACCTCGCTGCCATCCGGCAGCTTGCCGAAAAGTTCCTTGGAAACCATATGATTGCTCCTTTCGCAGGCCTGCGGCCTGACTGATGGTGGGTATGGTAAAGAGAAAAGAGAGGGGCGCCCGATACGTGCGGAGGGCATCTCCGGCGCACCGGGCGTCCGAGAAGCGGAAAGGCAAATCAAATATCGTGATACTTGTGGGACACGTGCTCGGGACGGGCGATACGCAGAATGTCGTACCACTGCTCGCGGCTCATATCCAGCTCCAGCGCCTTCACGGCCCGCAGCACACGCTCCTTCTTGCCGGTGCCGGTAACGGGAACCACCTTCACGGGCAGACGGTACAACCATGCGTACAGCACTTCATCCAGCGTCTCTGCGCCAATCTCCTGCTGTATCTCACGCAGTACCTCCACTGTGGCCAGATCGTCTTTGCTGAGATCCTTGCGGTACAGCGCGCCACCGCAAGCGGGGGAGTAGGCCATCAGCGGCATCTTGCGGCGCAGGGCGTCCTCTTGGGTGCCATCGGCCAAAAAGTCCATGCACTTGACGCTCATCTTGATCTGATTGGTGACAAAGGGGATGTCGGTATAGGCCTCCAGCGCGGCGATCTGCTCCGGCAGGAAGTTGGACAGGCCAAAGTTTTTCACCTTGCCCTCATCCCGCAGCTGGGCCAGCGCCTCCGCCACCTCTGCCGGATCCATCAGCGGGCAGGGGCGGTGCAGCAGGTACAGATCCAGCGACTCCACGCCCAGCCGCCGCAGCGAGGCATTGCAGGCTGACAGAATGTAGTCCTTGGACAGGTTGTAGGATTCACTGACAAAATAGGGGCGGCGAAGCTTGTCATAGACGATGCAGCCCTTGCTGATGATCTCGATCTTGTCGCGGATAGAGGGCTCCAGCGCCAGCATCTGACCGAACAGCTCCTCGCAGCCACCGCCGCCATAGATATCCGCCAGATCAAAGGTGGTCAGACCCAGATCGATGTATTCCTTCACCCGATCCAGCAGGCCGCGGGCGTCCACGCCCCAGTCCAGCAGGTTCATGGTGCCGATGGCCACAGGGGCCACGGTCAGCTTTTCACCAAAACGTACTCGCTCCATGGACACGCTCCTTACAGAATGCTCTGGGCCAGCAGCCGCATCTTGTGCTCGGCGTAGGTGGCCAGATCCACATAAGCGGGGGCGTAGAGATTGGCAACAGAGTAGTTGAAGCCCGGCTGCTGCTGCACGGCGGCAGTGGCCTTGCCCACGGTCTTCACCAGATCGGTGGCCAGATTCAGCTTGGTAATGCCGTACTGCACGGCCTCGGCTACCTTATCCTCCGGCGTGCCGGAACCGCCGTGCATCACCAGGGGGATGGAGACCTTCTCGGAGATGGTCTTCAGCCGGGGAATGTTGATCTTGGGGGGGAAGCGGTACTCGCCGTGGACGGTGCCGATGGACAGCGCCAGAATATCGACGCCGGTCTGCGCCACGAATTTGGCGGCCTCGTCGGGATCGGTCTGCATGGCCTCCGCCTCGTTGACGGACAGCTTCTGCTCGCAGCCGGCGATACGGCCCAACTCACCCTCGACGGACACGCCGGCCTTGTGGGCGTACTCCACCACGCGGGCGGTGCGCTCCACGTTCTCCTCGAAGGGATAGGAGGAGGCATCGATCATCACGGAGCGGAAGCCCGCGTCGATGGCTCGCTGGATGCTTTCAAACTCGCGAAAGTGGTCGGCGTGCAGGATCACGGGCACGTCCACGTTCTCGGCGATGGTGCGGGCGGCGGCCACGGCATTCTTCTCACCGCCGAAGAACTTCACCTCGGCATCGCCGATGATGTACAGCATGGGCAGATTCAGCTTCTGCGCCACCTCGGCGATGGCCATGCCGTAGGCATAAGTCCACAGGCAGAAGCCGCCCAGCGCGTAGTGTCTGGCTCTGGCGTCAGCCAGATAATCCTGCAAAGGCATCAAATCTTTCATGGTAGTATCTCCTTAATTAAAAATATGTGGCTTTTATTTGTTCTGGTTCAGAAGCTCCAGCACCTGAGACTTGTCCCGCAGCGCGCCCTCGCCTCCGGGGCCGGTCACGCTGACAGCGGCAGTGGCGTTGGCGTAGCGGGCGGCCTCAAACAGGTCAAGGCCTTCCAGCAATCCGGCCATAAATCCGCCCACGAAGTTGTCCCCGGCACCGGTGGTGTCACTGACATGGAGTACCGTAAAGGCGGGTACGATCCGGGCTGTGACGCCGTCGGTCACATAGCAGCCCTCCTCGCCCAGTTTGATGATAAGGTTGCGGCAGCCCCGCGCCATCAGCAGCCGTGCCATCACGGCAGGTTCCGTCTCGCCGGTCAGATACTCGGCCTCCACCTGACTGGGGATGAAGTAGTCGGTCTCCGGCAGGCAGCGCAGCACCGTCTCCGCCCCCTGATGATAGGAGTCGTTGGCGCAGTCGGCCACGGTCAGCGCACCCGCCTCGCGGGCGGCGTGGAAGATGCGGGGCATCTCCTGATCCAGCTCCGGCAGCACCAGAAAACTGCCGTAGCTGACGATCCTGGCCTTCGTCACCACCGAAAGGTCGAAATCCCGGGGGGACAGGGTGCGGTTGTTGCTGCCCAGACGGCCCAGAAAGTGCCGGTCGCCGTTGGGCCGCACCAGCGCGAAGGTCAGGGACATGGTGTCTGTCTCCGAACGGGTCACATAGCTGGTGTCTACCCCCGCTTTTTTCAGTACGTCTACACAGTAGTCGCTGAAAGCGTCGGTACACAGCTTGCCCACTACGGTGGTCTTCCAGCCCAGCCGCTGGGCGGCGATGGCACTCAGCATGGCGCCGCCTCCCACGGAGATGCCTACCTCCTCTAGTACGGTGGTATCGCGGGTAAACACGGACTCATCCACCGTCCGCAGGATCATGTCATAGGCCAGCGTGCCGATGGCCGCGATGTCGAATTGCTTGTCCATAGAAGCTCCTTTTGCCTGTCTCCGGGGCCGGTGAAAAGGGCCGGCAGACGATGTCGCCTGCCGGCCCGCTTTCCGTGCGGCCCGGCGGCAGCGCGGTATGTTACATGATGGGGTAGCCGGCGGCCAGATAGATGTTGTACCAGTCCTCGTAGGTCAGCTCGATATCGCAGGCCTTGCAGCAGTCATTGAACCGCTCGATGCGGGTGGTGCCGCACACCACCTGCATATCGGCGGGGTGACGCAGGATCCATGCAATAGCGATGGTGGTCTTATTGACGCCGTACTTGTCGGCCACCTTCTGCATGGCATCGTTGACCTCCTGATACTTGGGGTTGTCGATAAACACGCCGTCGATAAAGCCATACTGGAAGGGGGACCATGCCTGGATGGTGATGTCCTTCAGGCGGCAATAGTTCAGCACGCCGCAGTCACGGTCCACAGCATAGAAGTCGTGGTTGTTGGTGGCGATGGGCTGCACGCACATATCAGCGTGGGCGATGCTGAACTGCATCTGGTTTACCTCAATGGGCACGGAGCAGTATTTCTGCAGCAGCTCGATGCCGTAGGGTACGTCGTTGCTGACGCCGAAGTGCAGCACTTTGCCCTCGCGCTTCATAATGTCAAAGGCCTCGGCCACTTCCTCTGGGCGGAACAGAGCGTCCACGCGGTGCAGCAGGAAGTAGTCCAAATGGTCGGTCTGCAAGCGGCTCAGGGAGGCATCCAACGTTTTCAGCAGGTGCTCCTTGGAATAGTTGTGATAGGGACGGCCGTCAGGATAGAATGTGATGCCGCCCTTGGACTGCAGCACCAGCTTGTCGCGCAGGCCGGGGTTCTCGGCAAAGGTCTTGCCGATGATGCTTTCCACCAGACCCTCCGGCTTGCCGTAGCAGTTGGCGGTGTCCACGAAGTTGGTGCCGTTTTCCAGATCGTTGTGGAACATGGCGGCTACTTCGTTGGTGGTCAGGCGGTCAAAGCGCATGGTGCCCTGAATGATGGCGGGCACGGGGATCTTGTTCTGGCCCAAAAGGATCGTTTTCATCGTGAAACCTCCGTTAAAATGTGTGATGATGGGTGGGTGCTATTAGATCTTCACCGCGCCGGCGGTCATGCCGGAGATGAAGTATTTCTGGAAGAACAGGGCGATGATGATGACCGGCAGGGAGCCGAGGATGCTCATGGCCATGATCTGATTCCATTCAAAGGCATATTGTCCCATCAGCGACGCAATACCGATGGGGATGGTGCGGATCTCATTGCTCTTGGTCAGCGTCAGAGCGTAAAGATATTCGTTCCAGCACTGGATAAAGGTATACAGTCCCACAGACACCAGACTGGGAATGCAGGAGGGGACCAGCACCCGCCACAGCGCCTTGAAGCGGGAGCCGCCATCGATGAGAACGGCCTCGTCCAGTTCCTTGGGCAGGGTGTTCAAATAGCCTGTCAGCATCAGTATGGCATAGGGCAGCGTGAACACCACATAGGTGGCGATCAGGGCCAGATACGAATCATAGATCCGCAGCTTGACCACCAGTACCAGATACGGGATCAGCAGCGTGATGGGCGGCACCGCCTGTACGCTGATAATGATCGTGTTGATGATTTTCTTGCCGGGGAAGTCAAAGCGGCTGAAGCTATAGGCCGCCAGCAGGGCGATGGCCAGTGTAACGACCACGACGATCCCGGCAATGGCATAGGAGTTCAGGAAGAAGCGCAGCTTCGCGGGGTCGGACAGCACTTCCTTGTACGCGGTAAAGCTGAAGCTCTCGTCTACCAGTTTCGGCGGTACCGCGAAGATGTTGGCGTTGGATTTCAGTGAGCTGGATACCAGCCACAGGATGGGCAGCCCTGAAAACAGCGCCGCCACGATCAGGGCGATCCACAGCGCGATGCGCTTTCCGGGTTTCGTTTTCATAGATCGCTCCTTTCTCAGTCGGTCCGGGTCTGGTTTCGCACGTAGAAGATGGCCAGAATCACGCAGGCCAGCAGAATGATCACCGCTGCGGCGGACGCCTGAGCGTACTGATACTCCATAAAGGCCGTGGTGTATACGTAGGTACTCATCATCTCCGTGGCGTGAGAGGGGCCACCCGCTGTCAGCAGCCAGATCAGAGAGAAATTCTGGGTGGTCCAGATGAAGTCCAGCATGGCGATGCTGATCAGGATGGGCTTCAGCTGGGGCAGCGTGATGTGAAAGAATTGCTGCACCGGACGGGCCCCATCAATGGCAGCTGCCTCGTACAGATTGCCGGAGATGCCCTGCAGACCCGCCAGAATGCTGATCATGTAAAAGGGATAGCCTGCCCAGATATTGATGAAGGTCAGTACGCCCAGCACGATGCTGCGATCACTGAGCCAGGAGATCTTCTCGCTGATGATGTGGGCGTTGACCAGCAGGTAGTTGACAATGCCGTTGGGGTTCAGCAGCAGCTTCCACAGAATGGCAATGACCGTGGCATTGAACATCCACGGCAGCAGGTAGATCACGCGGAAGATAGCCTTGGGCGCGGGCCGCAGGCACTTGGCGTTGACCATCAGAGCCAGCGTCATACCGATGACCAGATGAAATACCACGTTACATACCACGAACACTGCGGTATTCTTCATGGATTTCAGAAAAACCGGGTCGGTCAAGACCTCTATATAGTTTTGCAGCCCCACCCACTGCGGGTGCGGTTTGATAAGAACGTTATCAAAGAAAGAATATCCGATCACCAGGATGATGGGGACGAACAGCAGCGCCAACATCAGCAGCATCACCGGCGACAGATAGCCGTAGGGCCGAAGGTTGCGCTGAAGTCGCGCAACGGCCGGATGATCGTGTTTGAAGTTTTTCAGTTGCATAGTGGTTACCTTTCCGTTCCGGTTGCGTCTGCGGCAGAGGGTGAGATGCACCGCTCCGTTTCCGTGGGACCTGTGGCCCCACGGAAACGGTGTTGGCGGTTATTGTGAAGTCAGATTAGCTAAGGAGCAGCGATTAGCCCTGATAGGCCTTGTCAAACTCGGCCTGAGTGTGCTGCAGCATGGCATCAGCACTGTCATACTCGCCATCAATGTACATGATAAGATCCTCGTCCAGAACCTTCATCAGAGCCTCGGCGGTGGGCAGGGAGTAGAACTCGGCCTTACCGGCGGTGGTCTTGTTGATCTCCTGGATGGACTGGAAAGCGGCGGAGGTGTCGGTGTACACGGGCTCGGCCTTGGCGTTCACGGCGAAGCCACCGGCGTGGGTGCACAGATCGGCGTTCACGTCAGCGCCCAGCAGATAGGCGATGAACTTGGCAGCTTCCTGAGGATGCTCGCTGTTGGCTGCGATACCGCAGGCCCAGTTGTTGGCGCGCATATAGCTGGGGCCATCATAACCGTCCTGGCTGGGCATGTTCATGTAAACCACGTCCATGTCGGGAGCCTGCTCGCGGATGTTGGTCAGGTGTGCCACGGAGTCGGGCATGAAGGCCACGCGGCCGTTAACGAACTCTTCCACCTTGTCGGCGTCGGTCATGGTGAACAGGCCGGGGGAAACGACGTTGTTGTCAAACAGAGACTTGTAGAAGTCCACGGTGTCAGTGAACACCTTGTTGCCGGCCAGATTGGGGCTGCCGTCGGCGTTCAGGATGGAGCAGCCGGAGTTCCACGCGAAGGCGGCGAAGTACTCCATGCAGGTGGCGTTGTCGGTGCTCATGTTCATGGCGAAGCCATACACGTTGTTGGCAGGATCGGTGACGGTCTTGCAGACATCCAGGAACTCAGACCAAGTGGTGGGCAGCTCGTTGATGCCCTTGGCGGTCAGGATGTCGCGGTTCACAGCCATCAGGCAGGGGAAAATGACCAGGGGCTGTGCGTACACGGTGCCGTTGACGGTGGTCTGCATGGACACGTCGGCGGTGTCGAAGCCGATCTCGGTGAACAGTGCGCCCAGATCAGCCAGATTGCCCTGAGTGGCGTAGTCATAGATCCAGGAACCGTCCAGAGCCACGATGTCGGCCATGGTGCCGGCCACAGCGCTGGCCTGCAGCTGGGTCTTGGTATCGGCGTAGGGCTGGCTCAGCAGGTTGACCTTGATGCCGGTCTCGGCATAGAAAGCGTCACAAACGCTCTGCAGATAGCCGGCTTCCATCTCGTTGTCGAACCACTGCTGGAACTCCAGCACAACCTCGCCGCTGTTGCTGTCCTCGTTGTTGGGGGTGTCATTGTTGCCGCCGCCGCAGCCCGCGAACAGGCAAACCATCATAGCGGCAGAAAGAAGCAACGCGATCACTTTTTTCATGGTGTTCTCCTCCATTTTTTTAGTTTCATCGAAAAGCCTCTCTTTTGGTGCTCATCGATGATATTACCACAATTATATTTTCGCAGTCAATATTTGTCAAGCGCATTTACAATAGAAAAAGGTACTTGATAAAACCAGATAAAAGCAAAAAATATATCATAAATTTTACAAAACAACTTCAATAATAGAGAAAATATGCGAAAAAGAGAAGAATTTTTTACGTTTTCATGCTGTGTGTGCAATCCTCTGAAATTGAGCGATAATTTTTGTGTACTTTTCCGTAGGGAAAAAATCGCACGTTTCGTTGCAATTTGAAAAAACTGTTTTATAATATTTCTTGCTATCAATATTTACCTGAAGAGGGGAGGAAAATTATGGAGCAATACATTGCGGCCGGCTTTCAAAATACCGTGGACTTTGAGCTGGAGTGGGATCAGCTGCGTTTGGAAGAGTTGATCCGGCAGGAGAACATCCGCCGGGAGGAGATCAGTGTGGTTTGTCCCATACAGAGTCAGCGGGACCTGCTGCGTACGCTGCTGAGCCATATGGCCGGCGGCACCGGAAGCGAATGTCTGGCCAGCTCCAGTCAAGTCACACGTGGGTTTGCCCAGCATTTTCACTATAAGGTGACACTGGGCGGCACGGCGGTACGAGCGGCCATGGCGTTGGAAAAGATCGGCTACCGCAGCGTGATCCACGCTTGTAGCCTCAATAAGCATTTTCGCCGCCTGATTCCCCAACAGGTGCAGTGGGTGGCCAGCGTGCCGGACGAGGGAGAGGACTTTCATCCCCATGCGATTCTGCAATACCCCGCCAACGCCCATATTCAGGTGGGGGACATTGACTTGACCACTCAGCGACCCAATCGCGTCATTTTCGCCTACGATCCCCCCAGCGTTGCCCTGCATATTACCGAGGATTTTGGCCAACAAGTGCGCCACGCTCCGGTATTTCTGGCGGCCAGCTTCAATATTATCAAGGAAGAGTCCGTGCTGCGTCAGCGGCTGGCCGCTGCCATTCGCATCATCGACCAGCTGCCCATTCCCCGCGTGGTGGTGATGGAGGATGCCTGTTTTGAGGATCCCGCCATGCAGCGTCTGGTGGCCGAGACGCTGGCTCCTCATCTGGATGTGTTCAGTATGAACGAGGATGAGCTGCAGTCTCGTCTGGGGCGCTCTGTGGATGTCCGTTCACCCCAGCAGGTGGCGCAGGCGGTCCTGGAGGTATATGAGCAGCTGAATGTGTCCACCATCGTGTGTCACAGTGCCTACTGGGCACTGGCCTATGGAAAGCCTGTGGTGGGTATGGCGCAGGCACTGCAGGCCGGTGTGTCCATGGCGGCCACGCGATTCCGTCTGGGGGATAACTATGACTGGGCGGACTATCAGGAGACCATGGCACTGCCGCCCCGCGGCTGGGCGGTGGAATTTGCCGCGCAGCTGGAGTCCCTGCTAGGGCAAAAGCTGATTTGCGTGCCCGGCAAGGATTTGGATCACATCGCTCACCCTGTGACCATCGGTTTGGGCGACGCATTTATCGGCGGTATGCTGCCCGCCTTTTTAACGGAGGAGCAGCGTCATCTGGCAGAATTTTGAGAAAGCCGAAAACAACAAGTGAACGAAAAAAGACCGCTGTTAGCGGTCTTTTTTCATGAAAAGTGGAACGTGAATAATTGCAGTATGCCGCCGCACGATAAACGCGCAGAGACTCTTACAGCAGAGACGATGCCATTTAGATCCGCTTCGCGTTGATCAGAGTAGAGGTGCGGTAATATCGGTCCAGACACTCCTGATCCTTCCGCATCACGCACATCAGATATAGGCAGTCGATCACTGAATACTGGGGCAGGTTCTCGGACCCCGGTTCATAGCAGGTGGCCTGCGAGGGCTTGGAAAAGCTGCAATAGTTAAACCCTGTCAAAATGGTGTGATCCGCCGCCATATCCACTGGCGAACCCTTCACGCTGGTGATGGCCACAGTGGGCAGTCCCTGCTCCCGCGCCATGGTCAGCCCCTCTGCCACGGTGGGTGAATGCCCCATGTTGCTGATACCAACCACCAAATCGCCGGGCTTCGCCATACACACGGCAGGGATGGTGTTGTGAAAACCGGCGGGGCTGCTGCATAGTATTCCGATGCGGGAGAACCGGGAGCAGGCGCTCTCTGCCGCCAGATGGGAGTATCCCTCTCCCAGAAAGATTACCTGCCGTGCGCCGTTGATCAGCTCCGCCACTTTTTCCATCAGCGGAAAATCCATCAGCGATAATGTGTCGTTCAGCATCTCAATCTCGCTGCCGATCACATAGCGACATACGCTCTCCGGATCTTGCCGGTTGGGAAAACCACCGGCATACAGCATGGCGTGGCTGCTGGGCGAGGTCATGGCGGAATTTGCCTGCTTCTCCTGCAAAAATCGCTGGATCGAGGCGGAAAAAGCCTTATAGTTCTCAAATCCCAGCATTTGCACGAACCGAGTCACCGTGGCGTTGCTGACGCCGCTGGCTGCTGCCAGCTCACCGATGGTCATGCGGCAAGACTCCGCCCGCCGAGACAGCAGCACATCGGCAATCTGCTTCATGGCGGGGTTCATTTGAACGTAGTTCAGCTTGATTAACAAAAAGGGGTCGGCGTGCAGATTGGTCATGCCAGTTCCTCTCCTTCATTCTCTGTGTTTTATTCCACGCATTCTACCAAAATAATGTTACTTTTTAGTGTAAGCTATCCGCAAAGGATTGTCAATATATCCTTTGCGGGCTTTACGTAAAAATTTCAAGCATAATTTTCATAAAATGCGACAAAGAAAAAATTTCAAGAATTGGAAAATTGAGAAAATATGCAAAAACAAGACTGCTTCATCATATTTCAATGCGATTTTGTAAAATAAAGCACATGTATACTTAGCTTTATGGGTAAAATATTTTGGCAATGCACTTGACAATATCGAATCGTGTAAATATAATAAACGCGTAAAAGTATAACGATACCCGTCGTGCCATAGACGGTACGCCTGCCGGATGTCTATGGCACAGTGAAAATGAAGGAGGAGCCTACTCATGTTGATGAATATGAAATCCCTGTTGGCGGTGGCCAATGCCCACAACTTTGCTGTTCCTGCGTTCAATACCCCTACGGGCATGATGATGCGCGGCATTCTGGAGGCCAGCGAGGAGATGAATGCCCCCGTCATTATCGAGGTGCACCCCGATGAGTTGGCGTTGGCCCGCCCGTCCTTTATTACGGCGCTGGTGGAAGAGGCCCACAAGGCCAAGGTTCCCGTGTGCATCCACATGGATCACGCCTCCACGCTGGATCAGATCATGCTGGCCATCCAGTGCGGCTATACCTCCGTGATGATCGATGCCTCCTCCAAGCCCTTTGAGGAGAACGTGGCCCTGACCCGTGAGGTCTGCCGTATCGCTCATGCAGTGGACGTGTCCGTCGAAGCCGAACTGGGTACCATCGGTACTACCGCTCAGAGCATGACCACTACCTCCAGCACCGAGATCCATTATACCGAGCCGGAGGAGGCCGCCCGCTTCGTGGCCGAGACCGGCGTGGATACCCTGGCCATCGCCATCGGCACCTGCCACGGCATCTATCCCAAGGGCATGGTGCCTACCCTGCAGATCCAGCGGCTGAAGGACATCAAGAAGGTTGTCCCCATTCCTCTGGTGCTCCATGGCGGCTCTGCCAACAAGGACGAGGAGATCGCTGAGGCTGCCCGCTGCGGTATCAACAAGATCAACATCTCCAGCGACATCAAGGATCCCTTCTATCAGAAATGCCGCGAGGTGCTGCAGGATCCCTACATCCGTGAACCCGGTGACATCTATCCGCCCTGCATTGAGGTGATGAAAGAGGTCATCCGCCACAAGTTCGATCTGCTGGGTACCACCGGTAAGGCACCGCTGTACTATCCTCCCATCAAAGACTGACATCTGATTGTTGATTGATCCCTATTCTACACAAAGGAAACACGCCCCGTCCATCGGACGAGGCGTGCTTTCTTTATGTAGGTTACCATCTGGCAGCGAACAGGGCGGCACCACAGGCTGCTTCCTCCTGATTCACCGCCATGTGCAGCGGTAGACCGAAGGCCTGCTCCATGGCGCGGCGCAGCTGACGGTTCAGCCGCAGGCCGTTGCCGGAGCCGTAGAGGGGCAACGGTGTCCCCCCGGCGGAGAGATATCGGCCATACATCTCCCGCAGTTCCTCCGCCATGCCCTGAGCCATGCCCTTCAGGAAGCCAGCTGGCGTAAAGTTGTCAGGACTCAGTTCGGCGATGGTACCCCGCAGCGCGGGATCGGCGCGGGTACCCTGAAACAGCGGCGTAACGGTGGGCGGTACCATATCCTCCGGCGCCTGCTCCAATGCCTGCTCCATGGCGGTATAGCAGCTGCCTGCCGGCTGCCCGGTGACCAGCTCTGCGGTCTCCCGGAAGAATTTTTCCAGCAGCGCCCATGAACGCCCGCCGCACAGCGCCGCTCCTACCAGCAGATACCCTCCGGTGGGGAAGGGCCGGGTCTCCAACCCCTCACATGCCAGATACTCCGGCACATGGACAGAGAACTGACTGCCTGTGCCCACATTCAGCAGCATGCAGCGGGTCTGTCCCCCTGTGGCACCCAGAAAGCTGGCCTGATTGTCGCCGATGGCACGGTAAACCGGCACTCCCGCCGCTCCGGTGCCCAGACAGGGTGTCTCTGCCATATGGGGCAGAATGGTGGGATCCAGTCCTGCCGCCTGTACCGCATCCGTGTCGAAGCAGCCCCGCTCCAGATTGAACAGGCCGAAGCTGGCGGCGTCGCTGGCGTCCATGGCAGGTGCGGTCAGTCCTGCCAGTGTCATGGCTGCCAGATCGTGGATCGTGCACAGCACTGCCGCCTCCGGCGGTACAAGACTGTTGTTTACGTTATAGAAATGGGTCACCATGCCGTATCCTGCAGGTACATTGTACCCCGTCAGCGCCTGCAGCCGCTCTACATAGGTGTTACCATCCGGTGTCTGCCGGCGGCCCCGCTGATCCTGCCATGTGTACAGGGGGCTGACCGGCTGCCCGTCTCTGTCCAGATAGACGATGCCATGCTGCTGGCCCGTCACGCCAATGCGCTCCGTCTGGGGAAAGCGGGCCAGCAGGTGTTCTACCACCTGTCGTGCCAGAAGCAGGATCCGCCGGGGATCCTGCTTCCGCTCCCAGTCCTCACCCGGCAGCGCCGTGTCGTTGGGCAGCGTTTCCACCGCCAGTACGCGGCCTTCCTCCACCGCCACGGCGCTGATGGTGGTGGTGCCGATATCCAATCCCAGTGTTACCATGGCCCGTTCCCTCAGCAGAAGGTGGAACCGGGGTCCAGCCGGGTGATGATATCCTGCTGGATGGCGGGGGACAGGTCAAGGAAGTTTACGAACGTGCCGTGGATGCGCATGATATACACGCCGGTGGGGGCGTACTTCTTTGGGTCGGCCAGTACCTTGCGCAGGGTGTCGGCGGTGGTCACGTTGACGTAGAGATAAAACGGCGCTCTCCGGGGGTTGTCCGGATGGAAGAACAGAGGGAACAGTACCCGGTCACGGAACTGCACGCCTCGCTCCTCATATGTCTCGCCGTTGAAATACTTGGGATCGATGCCGAAGTGGGAGGCGCAGCCGCCCTCCATCTGCTGGAAGGGCAGCGCCATGGTAGACAGCGTCCGCAGGCCAAGGCCGGAGTTGGCGGTGCTGAATAGCGGATCCACGCCGTAGCCCAGCATCTCCCGGCTGCCCCGTCCGTCGGGGGTGGCGCCTACCCAGTAGCCGTACAGCAGGTGGGTGGAGGGAGAGCTCCAGTCGGGACGGAAGCTGTTGCCCAGATAGTTCTTCTGGCTCCGCACGATATCGGACACCCGGTTCACCACCTCTACCGCCTCCTGATCCGGAATAGGCAGGTTGTTGCCGAACTTGGGGCAGGACTTCAGATATTCCCGCAGCTCCGGGTCGTCCTTAAAGTCGGTGCGGCAGCCCTCAATCAGCGCTGCGGCGTCCTGCGGCCGGTCGCGCAGCAGACAGTCGATGGCCACAAAGGAGTCCGCGACCACAGACAGGCCGTGGATCAGGCAGCCGCTGGCGTTGTAGCGGGTGCCCTGATGCTCTGTGTCCCGCAGATCCCAGCCGCTGTCCACGCCGCCCATAAAGGTACTCAGGAAAGGCACCGGCATCAGCGATACCGCGTGGGAGGCTCCGTTGGCGGCCTGTGCCATCTTGTCGGCGAACCACTCCACGTTGTCATAGAACAGGGTGCGGATGTTCCGCAGCACCTCCATCGGCTCCCGCTTGCTCCGGGGGCCGATGGTCTTGCCGGTGATGGCGGATACGCCGCCGGACAGGGTCAGCTCCAGGATCTTGCCCAGATTCAGCCAGCTGTTGGTGGTGTTGCCGTTGTCCTTGCCCATGATCAGCGGCTCCTGACAACCGGCCACGGCGTAGTCCGGCAGATCCTCCTCCGCCGTGCCGTGCTCCCGCAGCGTCTGGAACAGGCTGTCGTCGTTGAACAGCGACGGGGTCAGGCAGCCGGGGGAGAACCAGAACCGTCCCATCTCCCGGTACAGCTGCTCCGGCGTATTGCGGTGCAGCTTCACCGACAGGATGGGCTGGGGCAGGTTCATGTCGTAATAGGCGTCCAGAATGGCATAGGTCATGGGGTTGGTCAGATCATTGCCATCGTTGTCGCGGCCGCTCAGCAGTACATTCTGCGAGATGGCCCACGAGCGCTCGCCCACGTTGAAGAACACCAGAAAATGCTTGAACAGGGCGGCGGCCTCCTGCCGGGAGCAGTCGGACATGGCCCGGTACGGCTCGAAAATGCGGTCGGCGTTGCCCACGGAAAAGGCAAAGGGGTTGGGGGCCTGCTCCAGACACATCACCTGCCACAGGATCAGATAGGATTGCATGGCCTGTATCAGGCTCTGGGCGCCGAATTCCGGCACGCGGCGCAGGTTGGCCTCCATCAGCTCCAGCTCCTGCCGCCGCTGGGGCGCGGCGGTTTGGGCCTGCCGGTGGGCCAGATCGGCATAGCGGTGAGCCAGCGTCACGGCGCACTCCAGCGCCTGACGCATGGCGGTCAGGTTATTGCGCTGCCGGGGCAGCAGGGCGGCGTCCTCCGCCAGCCGGCGGTCGATGGCGGCGATGCGGGCGGCCACGCCATCCCTCAGCGCCGGACGGAAGTCCGGGATCAGATGGCCAGTCACCTGCTCGAAAAAGAAGGCCACCTCGTCGGTGTATTCGCTGTTCTCGTCATAGACCCGGCTCAGCGCCTTTACGCAGGGGGTCTTGGCGGCGGTCTGCCGCATGGCGGCGATCCGCTGGGCGGGGACCTCCTCCGTGGGGGTGGCGTAGTCATATACCTCCAGCGGGTCACAGTAGCCCCGGAAGGTCTCGACTTGGAAGGCGGGGTTGATCAGCGCGTAGCTGGCGGCAAAGGCGTCACGCTGGGTGCCTGCCAGCAGCGCGTGGTCGCTGATCTCCAGCGGCAGCTGGCGGATAACGGTGGCCAGCTCCACGGCGGCCCGCAGTTCCGGATCGGCCTCGCCAGTCTCGGCATCCACGCGGGCGGCGATCTCACGGGTCAGGAACCAGCCATTCAGGACCTTGTGGCTGCTCCGCTCCTCCTGAAACAGGCTGGTGGCCTTGTCGGACACGGCCTGCGGTGTTAAAAGCTCATACAGTTGCATAGGGATCGTTTCCTTTCTATTATGTGACAGTATCAGGTACGGATGACGGTCAGTCCCGCCTGCCGGAGGATGTCCTCCATCCGCAGCCGGGTTTCATTGGACACGTGGGCCTCCTGTCCCATGGTGTAGGGCAGGTGCAGCTTCTCGTATTTGCTGCGGCCATACTCGTGGTACAGCAGCAACTCTACGGTGCAGTGCTCCTGAGCGCCCAGCCTTGTCAGCAACGCGGCAAATCGCTCCGCGTCCTTCGCTGTGGCGTTGAATCCGCCAATCAGCGGGATCCGCAGCGCCAGCGCCTGGCCCACCTCCAGCGCGGCGGACAGGTTGGCAACAGTGTGCTCCAGTCCTATGCCGGTCACCTCCTTGTGGCGGGCCGAATCATGATGCTTCAGATCCATGATCAGCAGATCCAGCACCGGAAACAGCTCCGGCAGATGGACGGAGGTGCCGTTGGTCTCGATACAAGTGTGGATGCCTGCCGACTTCAGCAGCTCCAGCAGTCGCAGTACCGGCTGCCATTGAAGCGTCACCTCACCGCCGGTCAGCGTCACACCTCCGCCCTCAAAGAACATCAGGCGGCTGCGGATGGCCTCCTCCGCCAGCTCCTCCGGCGTGGCGACCCAGCCACCCTCCATGGTCAGACCCTCTGGGTTGGAACACCAGGGACAGCGCAGGTTGCACCCCTGCAAATGAAATACCAGCCGGTTCCCCGGCCCGTCCTGTGAAAAGTTAAAGCCTCGCTGAAACACACGAAGCTCCATAGCCATCCCTCCCGCAGCGTTTGATATCAGTTCCCATTATAACAGGAAGTTTCAATTTGTCAATCAGATTAACAAATAAGCAAAAATAAAAATTCCGCAAAAACTCTATAGATATTTCTGGAAAAATCAGGCGAAGTACAGTATAATAAAAACAGAGAGAAGAACCGCCCCTTCCGGCGGTGAGGAAGAGGAAAACAGACCATGAGCATTATAGCAAGAAACGCTGACTATACCAAAGAATATAACCGCAAGCTGGTGCTGCGGTTGCTGCGATATCAGCCCCTGTCGCGGGCAGAGATCGCCCGCCGCACAGGCCTGACGCGGGCCAGCACCTCTCTGATCGCCTCTGAGCTGCTGGCTGACGGTCTGGTGCGGGAGATGTCGCCGGTGGCCAATCCCCGCGGTCGTACCTCCACACCGCTGCAGCTGTGCCCGGAGGCCATGTACGTTATCGGCATCTACCTGAACCGTGACGGGTGCAGCGCAGGACTGGTGGACGCGGGAGGACGCATCCTTGCCTCCAGTGAGATACGGATGGCTGACCGGGGAGGCAGGCTGGAGCCGCTGCGTCAGGCGGTGGGGGAACTCTCCTGCATGGAGGGTGTTCCACGTGACCGGTTGATGGGCATTGGTATCTCCGCTCCCGGCCCGCTGGATGGCGAGAGCGGACGTATCCTCAACCCGCCCCGCTTCGACCTGTGGCATCAGGTGGAGATCGGCCCTCTGCTGCAGGAGGCCACGGGCCTGCCGGTTTTTCTGGCCAACAATGCCACATGTCTTGCATCCTATCATTGCGGCCGGCCGGAGGGCAACGGCAGCAGTAACTTCCTGCTGCTGCTGGTGGACAGCGGCGTCGGCTCCGGCGTTATATCCAAGGGCAAAGTGCTCAAGGGTATGGGCTACTTCACCAGCGAACTGGGCCATACCACCATCCGCTATGACGGGCGGCCCTGCGATTGCGGCAATATCGGCTGTCTGGAGGAATACGCCGCTATTCCCAAGCTGCTGGCTGGCACCGGTTTCCAAAGTTGGAAAGAGGTGGTGGATGCGCTGGACAGCGATCTGGAAGCGGTGCACCTGCTGGAGCAGGAGGCGGAGTATCTCAGTGCGGCTATCGTCAACCTGACCAATCTGGTGCGCATTGATTCGGTGTTACTGGCAGGTGACTTGCTCTACGGTGCAGAGCGCATTATTCCCCTTATCGAGCGACGGGTGAACCAACGTTGCCTGCGGTTGGGAGGCAAGACGATTCAGGTATATCCCTCGGCCTCAGTGCCGGGGATCCGTATTCTGGCGGCGGCGGACGTGGCCTTTGACCGGCTGCTGCAGGTTTAAGGGTGTTTACCTCGTTTTACTACCCACGTTACTTTATTCATTATGATGCAAAAAACCGGCCCATTTGGGGCCGGTTTTTATGTTGTATGGAAGAAAGACAGTCACGCTTTCTTCTTTTCGGGGAACTGGATCTGGGCCAGGATCACGGCGGCGAACATGATGACGCAGCCGACGTACTCCCGCACGGTCATCTGCTGGTGCAGAATGATGGCGCCCGCGATCACGGCGAACACGCTCTCCAGACTCAGCAGGATGGTGACCACCGTGGGGTTGGAGTCCTTCTGGGCCAGAATTTGCAGGGTATAGCCCACGCCGGAGGAGAACACGCCCACATACAGAATAGGCAGCGCACAGTCCAGAATGGCGCTCCAGTCGGGTACGGCAAAGATAGAGGTAAGGGAGGTCACGTCGCCGGTGCCATTCATGCCGAGGATCACGCACACCACCTTGGCGATGGTGGCCCATACCGCCGCCACAAAGAACTGGACGCAGGAGAGCCTCATGCCGTCCACTGTGGCGGTGAAGTGATCGATCACCAGAATATGGATGGCGAAGCACACGGCGCACACCAGCACCAGCAGGTCGCCCGCTGCCAGAGAGAAGTCGCCCTTGATGCACAGCAGGTACAGCGCCACCACGCTGCATATCACGGCGATCCAGGTGGCCAGATTCACCTTGCGGCCGAAGAACAGGCCGAACAGAGGCACCAGTACCACATACAGGGCGGTGAGGAAGCCAGCCTTGCCCGCGTCGGTACCGGCGGCAAGGCCCGCCTGCTGGAAGTTGGAGGCCACGGCCAGTGCTGTACCGCAGCAGAAACCGCCGATCCACATCTGGCGATTGGCGGCCTTCCGCTGGATGGCGGTCAGGCTGGGCTTATCCTTCTTCACTCGATCAAAGATGGCAATGATGATCAGCAGCACCACCACCGCCACGTAGGAGCGGACGGCGTTGAAGGTAAAGGTGTCGATCACATCGGCGCACAGATCCTGCGCCACAAAGGCAGTGCCCCAAATGAGGGCAGCCAGAATGGGGAACAACACCTGACGAACTTGATTGTGTTTCATGGAAGCTTTCCTTTCTGTGTGGGGGAATTGAGAGCAAATACTTCGTAGGGCGGGGTGACCACACCCCGCCGCCGATGGTGCAGTGGTTATCGTGCGGCGGCATGTGGTCATGCCGCCCTACACAAATATCCGGATGATCGGTATGTTATCACCGGATGCATTTCCGGCACTTTTTTCCTTACTCCTTCGGCGGGCCGGAGTGCCACTGGAACTTCCGCTCCTGTCCTTTGACCAGACGGGAGATGTTCTCCCGGTGGCACCAGACCACCAGCGCGGAGATGATAAAGGCCAGCGCCGTATACAGCCAGTTGTGGCCATAAAACAGGAACACGGACACCGTCAGGCTGACGCCTGCGGCCAGCGAGCCGAGGGATACATACTTGCTCAGCAGCCACAGCGCCGCGAACAGGCCCCATGCCACAAGGCCCACCTTCCAGCCCAGCATCCACGCCAGCGTGCCGCCGCACAGGATGCCCTTGCCGCCCTTGAAGCCGTAGAAGGCGGGGAACATATGGCCCAGTTCACAGCCGACGCCCGCCAGCAGCAGACCCAGCGTCCAGTCGCCTGCAACGAGGTCCATCAGGAAGCCGCCAATCAGGCAGGCCACCACGGTCTTGCCCATGTCCAGCGCGATCACGCCAAGGGCGTATTTCGCGCCGTAGGTGCGGTAAAAATTGGTCAAGCCCGCGTTGCCGCTGCCGTGGGAGCGCACATCGTCCTTGATGACGAAATGGGACACCATCACCGAGCCGTTGAAGCAGCCCAACAGATAGCCCACCAGCAGCACGATGGCCGCCACCAGATAGGCGAACAGCACAAAGCCGTCCTTTGCCCCTGCAAAGCCGGTGTTCATCCTTCGTCCTCTCCCTTCTGGCGGATGGTCATGATGATAGGCGTGCCCTCCAGTCCGAACACGCTGCGGATCTGGTTCTCCAGATACCGGCGATAGGAGAAGTGGAACAGCTTCTTGTCGTTGCAGAACACCACGAAGTGGGGCGGCTTGATGCCCACCTGTGTCATGTAGTAGATCTTCAGGCGGCGGCCCTTGTCCGTAGGCGGCTGCACGCGGGTCTGGGCGTCGGCCAGCACGCTGTTGAGCATACCGGTGGTGATGCGCATGGAGGCCTGATCGTTAACGTAGTTGATGAGCTCGAAGAGCCGTCCTACCCGCTGGCCCGTCAGGGCGGAGATGAACACGATGGGGGCGTAGGTCATGAAGCTCAGGTCGCGGCGGATATCCTCCCGCATACGATCCATGGTCTTGTCGTCCTTTTCCACCGCGTCCCACTTGTTCACCACGATGATGCAGGCCTTGCCCGCCTCGTGGGCAAGCCCCGCCACCTTGGTATCCTGTTCGGTAACGCCGTCGTTGGCGTCGATCATGATAAGGCACACGTCGCTGCGCTCGATGGCCATGGTGGCCCGCAGAACGCTGTATTTCTCAATGTTGTCGTCCACCTTGGACTTTTTCCGCATACCGGCGGTGTCGATGAAGTTGTATTTGCCCTGCTCGTTCTCAAAATAGCTGTCGATGGCGTCGCGGGTGGTGCCCGCCACGTTGCTGACGATGACCCGCTGTTCGCCCAGAATACGGTTGGTCAGGCTGGACTTGCCCACATTGGGCTTGCCGATGATAGCTACCTGAATCACGTCGGACTCTTCGTCCTCGTCCTCCTCAGGCGGGAAGTACTTCAGACACTCGTCCAGCAGGTCACCGGTGCCGTGGCCGTGAACGGCGGACACAGCGATGGGGTCGCCCAGACCCAGATTATAGAACTCATAGAAATCCGGGTCCACCGTGCCGGTGGCGTCCATCTTGTTGACGGCCAGCACGATGGGCTTTTTGCTGCGCTGCAGCATCCCGGCCACCTCCTGATCGGCGGCGGTCATGCCGGTCTTGATATCGGTGACGAACACGATCACCGTGGCGTTGTCAATGGCGATCTGGGCCTGCTCCCGCATAAAGGACAGGATCTGGTTATCGGTGCTGGGCTCGATGCCGCCGGTGTCCACCAGACGGAACTTGTGGCCCAGCCACTCGCTTTCGCCGTAAATACGGTCGCGGGTGACGCCGGGGGTGTCCTCCACGATGCTCAGGCGTTTGCCGATCAGCTTATTGAACAGCATGGACTTGCCCACGTTGGGGCGGCCCACAATGGCGATCAAAGGTTTTGCCATAGTTTTTCCCTCCTTTTATCCGATAGTGGTTTCCAGCATGGCGTCCAGCAGGGCGCCGCCGTCATCGTCCACGATCTGGACGGGGCTGCCCAGCTCGTGGGACAGCCGCTCCACTGTATAATCATCCAAAAATACCGTTTCGCCGTGGCGCAGCATGTGCACCGTCAGCAGCACACGCCGTCCGGCAACTTTACCTTGCAGCTGCTTTGCGATGTCCTGCCCCGTCAGAAGGCCCGTTACGTCGATGGTGTGGCCGAAGAAGTCATTCTCCACGGCGATCACCTCCGCGTCCAGCTTGGGGAAGTAGGCCTTGGCCTTGTCCACCAGCATCTGCATGAAGGGCGCCGCCGCCACGCCGGTGGCGATGGTGAAGGGGCTGGGGGCGGCATCTGGCTCCTCCATCTTCATGGCGGAGAGGAACTCCTGCTCCAGCGACCGCAGCATGCCCACGCCGTTCTCAATCTGGCGGTAGCCCTCGTAATAGTCCTCCTCCGGCAGGGGCAGCTCTGCCCGCAGGAACAGCTCGTCGGCGCAGAAGAACCGCCGTGTGCCGTAGCGCCGCAGGTTCTCCTGCCCGTATTCCTCGGCAATGGCAATGATCTCCCGTGCGCAGTCCTTTTCCACCGGACGCAGCTTGGCAAGACCCTTGCGGTACTTGGTGATGCCCACCGGCACCAGCGAGCAGCTGGAAAACTGCCAGTCTGTCAAGTCACGCAGCGTGCGGCGCAGGGCATCGCCGTCGTTCCAGCCGGGGCACACCACGATCTGGCCGTTCATGACGATGCCCGCCTTGCAGAAGCGCCGGATGTACTCCAGTGACCGCTCTGCATCCTTGTTGCCCAGCAGCGTGCAGTGGAGCTGGGGATCAGTGGCGTGGACGGACACGTTGATGGGGCTGATGTGCAGGTCGATGATCCGCTGGGCCTCCCGCTCGCTGAGGTTGGTCAGGGTGGTGTAGTTGCCCAGCAGGAAGCTGAGCCGCTCATCGTCGTCCTTGATATAGAGGGATGGCCGCATGTTGGGCGGCATCTGATCCACGAAGCAGAACAGGCAGTGGTTGGCGCACCGGTGCATCTCGTCCATCAGGTAGGTGGGGAAGTTCAGACCCAGGTCGCGGCCCTCCTCCTTACGGATGGTGACCGTCCGCTCCCGCCCATCATTCACAAGCCGCAGCACCGTCACCGGATCATAGCCGTAGAACCGGTAGTCCAGCACATCCACAATATGGTGGCCGTTGATCTCCAGCAGCTGCTCCCCCACGGTGATCCCGGCCTTTTCCGCCGGGGAATGGGGGTCAATGGATGTGATGACGGTACTCATAACGGTGCTCTCCTGTAAAACCGCATAAAACGGCATGATAACCATAATATTATAGCCATTTTTCCCCTGCTGTGCAAGATAAAAACCGAAATTTATACCGCTATTTGACAGTATATCCGATACAGGGGGAAAAGTAAAACGCATGATTTCGATGCATGTCATGAAAAATTGGAAGGGAGTGCAAAAAAGTAAGGAGGGAAGAAGAATCTTCCCTCCTAACAAGGACACACGTCGATGACTTACTTGCCAGCGGCCACGGACTTGATCTCCTTGACCTGACGGCCATTGTAGACACCGCACTCCGGGCACATTCTGTGAGGCAGATGCAGCGCACCACACTTGGGGCATGCCACCAGACCGGGAGTCGCCAGCTTCCAAACGGAGCTGCGTCTCTTATTGCGTCTTTGCTTCGATACTTTTCCCTTAGGGACTGCCATGTTGACACCTCCTTGGTCTTTTAACTGCCGTGAGCAGTAGTATAATAATCAGGCTTCTGCTTACCGATCCTCCAAAAGCTGAGCCAGCTTCGCAAGCCGCGGGTCAACCGCCTTCTTGCAGCGGCACGCCTCATGATTGAGGTTGACGCCGCAGCCGGGGCATAAGCCCTTACAGTCGGGAGAGCAGAGGTTTTTCGTGTCCATCTCAAGGATAAACGCAGTGCGAGCCACTTCGCCCAAGTCCACCGTATCGTTTTCCAGCAGCACGATTTCTTCATCGTCGTCGGACTGCCGTTCCTCTGCCAGCACACACTGGTATGCAACGGTCTTATCCTCGGTAAAGGGTTCCGCGCAGCGGTCACAGATACAGTGGAGCGTCGTACTCGCTTCGAGCGTACACAGCAGGACGCCGGCCTTGTTCCGGATCCGGCCTTCCACAGTGACCGGCTGGGACACGGGGTAGCTGCCGCCGAATTCCAAATCGCTCAGATCCATCTCGAAAGAGAAGTCCTGCGCCGCATCCGGCGTATGCAGCAGCTTGTTTACATTCAAAAGCATAGTACACCTCGCAATGACACGGATAGTATTATAGCGTGAAAAACAATGGTTGTCAAACCTTTTTTGCAAAAATGACGGCATTTTCACCATATTTTTCTTCCGGTGAATTCCCTTTGACATTTGTGCCGCCCTTGGGTACAATAAGGCAGACCAATCTTTTGGGGAGGTGCGCCCATGCGGGAGCTGACCATCGGAAAAAATGACGCGGGACAGCGGCTTGACCGCTTTGTGGCGAAGTCCCTGCCGCTGCTGCCCTCCGCCCTGCTGCAAAAGTACATCCGGCTCAAGCGCATCAAGTGCAACGGTGCGCGGGCGCAGCGGGACCAGCGGCTCCAAGAGGGCGACGTGCTGCAATTATACATCAACGATGAGTTCTTCGACAAGCCCCGTGAGGACAACATGTTCCTGACCCTCTTCAAGCCCAGCCTTACCATCGTGTACGAGGACGAGAACCTGATGCTGCTGGACAAGCGGCCGGGGCTGGTGGTGCACGCCGACGAGACGGAGAAGGTCAACACCCTCATCAACCACATTCAGGCGTACCTCTATCAGAAGCGGGAGTGGAACCCCAAGTGGGAGAACGCCTTTACCCCCGCCCTGTGCAACCGCATCGACCGCAATACCGGCGGCATCGTCATCGCCGCCAAAAATGCCGAGACGCTGCGGATCATCAACGAGAAGATCCGCGACCGGGAGATGGACAAGCGCTATCTCTGCATCACGGTAGGCGCGCCGCAGCCGCCCAAAGGCCGGGTGGAGGTATTTCTGGTGAAGGACGAGAAGAAAAAAGAGGTCTCTGTCCGCACCAAGCCCGTCCCCGGCGGCAAGACCGCCATCACCACCTATGAGACGCTGGAGCGCCGGGGTGAGCTGGCGCTGGTGGAGGTGGGGCTGGAGACCGGCCGCACCCACCAGATCCGCGCCACCTTCGCCCACATGGGCTGTCCGCTGCTGGGGGATGGGAAGTATGGCCGGGGCGACGTGAACCGCCGCTACGGCGAGACCCGTCAGGCGCTGTACTCCTACAAGCTGACCTTCGACTTTCCCACCGACGCGGGGATATTGAACTATCTCCGGGGCCGCAGCTTTCAGGTGGAAAGCGTCCCCTTCCGGGAGAAGTATTTCGGCTCACGGTAATGGCATCAGAGAAAACACGGTAAGGGCACCGGAGTAAACTGCCCCTTGACATTTCGCGGCGTATATGCTACCATACCGCTTGATCGCTCGGAGGGCGAGTCGTTCAGAGAAACGGCAGCCGGATAAGGCGCAGGCTGAGATGCCTGTCCTTATCCGGCTTTTTGCGTATAGATGAAAAAGGAGCGTGAAAGCGTATGGATCTTCTCAACGGCAAGGTCAGGCCTCTGTACTTCAAATACCTGTCGGCGGCCTTCGGCAGCGCGCTGATCTCCAGCATTTACGGCATGGTGGACATGGCTATGGTGGGCCAGTACCAGGGCCCCGACGGTACGGCGGCGCTGGCGGTGGTGGCTCCGGTGTGGAACGTCATTTACAGCCTTGGATTGCTGACCGGCATCGGCGGCAGCGTGATCTTCAGCGCCCGCCGGGGCAGCAGCAGCGGCGACGGCAGCGAGAATCAGTATTTCTCCGCCGCCGTGATCGGCTCTGTGCTGCTGGCGGTGCTGGCGTGGCTGGGGCTGTTGTTCTTTGAAAGGCCGCTGCTGACCTTCTTTGGCGCGGACGAGTCCCTGCTGGCGCTGGCCCAGCGGTATCTGCGTCCCATCAAGTATGTGTTCCCCATCTTCCTGTTCAACCAGATGCTGGCGGCCTTCCTGCGGAATGACGGCAGCCCCGGCCTTGCCACGCTGGGCGTGCTGTCCGGCGGTATTTTCAACATATTCGGCGACTACTTCTTTGTGTTTCCCTGCGATATGGGCATCTATGGCGCAGGTCTTGCCACAGCTATCGGCTCGATGATCTCGCTGCTGGTGCTGTTGTCCCACTTCCTGCGCCGCCGGAACACCCTGCGTCTGGTGCGGGTGGAGCGTCTGCCCCGCAAACTGTGGGAGATCACGGTATCGGGCTTCTCTTCCTTCTTCATCGACGTGGCCATGGGCATCCTGACGGTGCTGTTCAACCGGCAGATCATGCGGTACCTTGGAGCCAACGCGCTGGCGGTGTACGGTCCCATCATCAATGTCAGCACCTTCGTGCAGTGCTGCGCATATAGCGTGGGACAGGCGGCGCAGCCCATCATCTCCACCAACTACGGCGCGGGGAAGGGAAGCCGCATCCGGGAGACGCTGCGTCTGGCTCTGTATACCACGGCGGCCTTCGCCCTGTTCTGGACGGCCCTCAGCTTTGCCGTACCCAACCTGTATATCCGGGTGTTCATGAGTCCCACGCCGGAGATCCTGACCATCGCCCCGGCCATTATCAGGGCCTATGCGTTGTCGTTCCTGCTGCTGCCCTTCAATATCTTTTCCACCTACTATTTCCAGTCCATCATGCAGCCGCGGGCGGCGTTTATCGTCTCCGTGGCGCGGGGACTGGTCATCAGCGGCGTGCTGATCCTGCTGCTGCCGCAGCTGGCCGGGCCGGACTCCCTGTGGTTTGCCATGCCGGTGACGGAGCTGCTGACGGCGGTCTATACCGCGTTGGCCATCCGGAAATATACAAAGCGCCTGTAAGATGAAAGCATAACAGGGCCTGCATGCGGCTGCATGCAGGCCCTGTTCGTTCAGTTATTATCGTCAGAGGTTTCAGATGTGTCGTGCTTTGTCACCTGAATTTCCTCGATGCGGTGGTTTTCCACCCTTGTGACCTGTACGGACAGATCGTCAAAGGTAAAGGAATCGCCTGCCGCCGGCACGCGGCCGAACTGCTCCATGACCCAACCGCTGACGGACACCATTTCGGAATCGGTCTTGAGCTGGAAGAACGCCGCGAAGTCGTCGAAGTCCATGCCCGCATCCACCAGCCATGTGTCAGGCGCGATCTTACGGAGGAACACCTCCTCTTCGTCGTGCTCGTCCCAGATCTCGCCCACCAGCTCTTCCAGAATGTCCTCCATGGTGACGATGCCGCAGGTGCCGCCGTATTCGTCCACTACCACGGCCACATGGGTCTTGGCCTGCTGGAGCTTTTTCAGCAGCAGACGAATAGGCTCATTTTCCAGCGCAAACACCGGCGGAGAGATGATGGCGGACAGGGGCTGATCCGTCACGCCGCAGCCCACATAGAAATCCTTCTGATGGACGGTGCCCAGAATGTGGTCGATGGAATCCTGATAGATCAGCAGGCGGGAGTATTTGGTCTGGGTGAACAGCGCCGCCACCTCCTCCTTGCTGGCGGTGACGGGTAGGGCTGCCAGATCCACCCGGTGGATCAGGATATCCTGGGCCTCCTGCTCGGAAAAGCCAATGGCGTTTTTCAGCAGCTCGCCCTCGTCCCGGTCGATGCTGCCGTCCTGCTGCACCTCGTCCACCAGCATCAGCAGCTCCTCCTGCGACATTTTGCTGTCGCTGTTGAGACGGAATACCTTGGCCAGCAGCTTTTTCCACAGGGAGAACAGCAGGTTCAGGGGCATCAGCACCCAGATCAGCACCTGCAAAATGGGCGCGGACAGCATGGCAAACTTCTCTGCGCAATCCTTGGCGATGCTTTTGGGAGAGATCTCACCGAAGATCAGCACCACCACCGTCACCACCACCGTGGAGATGGTGGCGCCCGCGTCGCCGTAGTGCCGGACAAACAGCACCGTGCCGATAGAGGCGGTGGCGATGTTGACAATGTTGTTGCCGATGAGGATGGTGGACAGCAGCCGGTCATACTGCTCCAGGAGCTTCAGGGCCAGCGCGGCGTTGCTGCTGCCCTTTTCCGCCAGCGTCCGCAGACGGGTGGTGTTGGCGGAGGAGAAGGCCGTCTCCGTGGCCGAGAAATAGGCGGAAAGCATCAGACAGACCGCCATAATGATGATACAAGTTGTGGTTGACAATATAAGTAACTCCTTTTCTGTCGTCTGTTTCTGTGCCCGGAAAGTGCTATAAGCGCAAAAAAGCACGTCTGCCCCACGAAACGCAGCGCAGATATGCTGGCAAAAACAGATGGCAGTTCAGATGGTTACCGGGATAGTCACCGCCGTCAGTATCCATATAAGCGTGATTCCTCCTTCATTGTAAATTGAGGATAGTATACCAGAAAAGTACCCGTTCGTCGAGTTAAGAACGCATAAAGAAACCGAAACGATAAAGCGCCAGCTTGCGAAGAAGCAAAAATTTTCGTGCCGCACCGATGGGACAGGCCGTTGCAAATCCTGCCGCTATCCGCTATAATCAGGAAAGCACTTGACG
>CAVBAZ010000253.1:0-11163 GCA_963593515.1 Bacteroidaceae bacterium | reverse complement strand
TTGACGACTGCTTTCTTTTCCATTACTTTTTACTCCTCCTAACAGTTTTGCGGTTGATTTACGTTCTCTCTATGTAAAGCATATTGCTTACATACCACTTAAAATACCAGCGCCTCGTCGGTGATCTCGCCCTTGCAGACGATGTTGGTGGGGCCGGTCAGGTACAGGTCGGTCACACGGTCCGCGCCGTCCCGCTCTACATCGATGATCAGCTGGCCGCCGGTCATGTCCACCTTCACGTTTTTGCCGGAGACCTTGCCCAGCAGGGTCAGCACCGTCACCACAGATCCGGTGCCCGTGCCGCAGGCGTAGGTAAAATCCTCCACGCCCCGCTCATAAGTACGCTCATACACATGGTCGGGGCCGACGATCTCGTAGAAGTTCACGTTGGCGCCCTTGGGGAAGTCCTTATAGTACCGCAGCTTGCGGCCCAGCTGGAACAGCGCCTGCGTGTCGTAGTCCTTCAGGTTTTCCATGGGCACTGCCGCGTGGGGGATACCGGGATCGCCCAGCTCCACATAGGCACAGTCATAGACCGTGCCGTCCACCTCCGCCGTGCCGTCCAGCCGCATATTGCAGGGATCGTTGAGCCGCACACGGTACAGCCGCTTATCCACACGCCAACCGGTCACAAGGCCCGCGGTGGTCTCCACCTTCTGCACCTCACCGGCCAGACCGTTCTCATAGCCGTAGCGGCAGATGCAGCGTGCGCCGTTGCCGCACATCTCACCCATGGAGCCGTCAGAGTTGAAGAACAGCATCTTATAGTCGCCGCCGTAGGTGGGGTTCTTCACCACCATAAAGCCGTCCGCGCCGATGGACATGTGCCGCTCGCACACGGTGCGGATGATCTCCGGCCACTTCTCGTCCGATACGGCGTTCTGGCGGTCGTCCACCACGATAAAGTCGTTGCCCGCGCCGTTCATTTTCCAGAATTGCATGATACCACGTCTCCCTTCACGGTTTCAGTGTAATGGTATTGTATATTTTTCTACAAAGTTTGTCAAATTTTTGTCATAGTCCTGAATCTCGGACTTTCAGTCCGGATTTCAGGATTTCGTAAAGCGACCGTTATGAAAACAGCCCTGCGCAGTTCCAGCGTACTGGAGCATATGCAGGGCCGTCAGCTTTATTGTGTCTTCTTTCTCCGTCTGGGAAGCGGCGTGATGGGCTCAAGGATCGCAATGACCCGGCTCGTCAGCTCACGGTTCTCGATGTCCAGCAGATAGTGGAGCTTCGCGCCGTCATAGGGATAGCCCTCCGGCGCATCCCGCATCAGCTCCGCAAGCTCCGGCACCTCTTTCACCAGAACGGTATTGTCGCAAACCAGCAGCACCGGCTTCTCGTGGACGTAGACCATATACTCGCCAAACATCTTTTTATAAGTCACGCCGTCGATATCCCGCAGCTGTTCGCACACATATTCCATGTATTCCTTGGAAGTCGCCATTTATTTTCTCCTTGCGTTGGTTTTGAAAAGGGCGCTGCCATTGGCAGCGCCCTTCCCTGCTCACATATTATGTGGACAAAATGTGGACAAATCGCTATTTTCAGGCCTTCAAAGCTTCTTCACAAGCCACGGCGACAGCAACAGTAGCACCGACCATGGGGTTGTTGCCCATGCCCAGGAAGCCCATCATCTCCACGTGTGCGGGGACGGAGCTGGAGCCTGCGAACTGGGCGTCGGAATGCATACGGCCCATGGTGTCGGTCATGCCATAGCTGGCGGGGCCGGCGGCCATGTTGTCGGGATGCAGCGTGCGGCCGGTGCCGCCGCCGGAGGCCACGGAGAAGTACTTCTTGCCCTGCTCGATACATTCCTTCTTATAGGTGCCCGCCACAGGATGCTGGAAGCGGGTGGGGTTGGTGGAGTTGCCGGTAATGGACACGTCCACGCCCTCGTGATGCATGATGGCCACGCCCTCGCGGACGTCGTCAGCGCCGTAGCAGCGGACGTCGGCACGCTCGGTCTCGGAGTAGCGGATCTCGCGGACGATGTTCAGCTTGCCGGTGTAGTAGTCGAACTGGGTCTGCACATAGGTGAAGCCGTTGATGCGGCTGATGATCTGAGCGGCATCCTTGCCCAGACCGTTCAGGATGACGCGCAGGGGCTGCTTGCGGGCCTTGTTGGCGTTCTTCACGATGCCGATGGCGCCCTCGGCGGCAGCGAAGGACTCGTGACCTGCCAGGAAGGCAAAGCACTTGGACTCGTCGCTCAGCAGCATGGCGCCCAGGTTGCCGTGGCCCAGACCAACCTTGCGATCCTCGGCCACGGAGCCGTCGATGCAGAAGGACTGGAGGCCCACGCCGATCATCTTGGCAGCCTCGGCGGCGGTCTTGACGCCGGACTTGATGGCGATGGCCGCGCCCACGGTGTACGCCCAGCAGGCGTTCTCGAAGCAGATGGGCTGGATGCCCTTCACGATCTCATAGGGATCAAAGCCCTTGGCCTTGCAGATCTCGCGGCACTCCTCCACGGAGCCGATGCCGTACTGGGCGAGGACGCCGTTGATCTTGTCGATTCTTCTCTCGTAACTTTCAAACAGAGCCATGATTTCGTCCTCCTCCCTTATTCGTGACGGGGGTCAATGTACTTGACCGCGCTGTCCCACTGGCCGTAATGGCCGGTGGCCTTCTTCAATGCCTCGTTGGCGTCGTCGCCCTTCTTGATGAAGTCCATCATCTTGCCCAGGCTGATGAACTCGTAGCCGATGATCTCATCGTCCTTGTTCAGCGCCAGACGGCTGCAATATCCCTCGGCCATCTCCAGATAGCGGGGACCCTTCTCCTTGGTGGCGAACATGGTGCCCACCTGGGAGCGCAGGCCCTTGCCCAGATCCTCCAGGGAAGCGCCCACGGACAGGCCGCCCTCGGAGAACGCAGACTGGGTGCGGCCATAGACGATCTGCAGGAACAGCTCCCGCATGGCGGTGTTGATGGCGTCGCACACCAGGTCGGTATTCAGTGCCTCCAGAATGGTCTTGCCGATCAGGATCTCGGAAGCCATGGCGGCGGAATGGGTCATGCCGGAGCAGCCGATGGTCTCCACCAGCGCTTCCTCGATGACGCCGTTCTTCACATTCAGGGTCAGCTTGCAGGCGCCCTGCTGGGGCGCGCACCAGCCGATACCATGGGTAAAGCCGGAGATGTCGCTGATCTCCTTGGCCTGCACCCACTTGCCCTCTTCGGGAATGGGAGCCGGGCCGTGATAAGCGCCCTTAGCCACAGGGCACATATGCTGAACCTCAGTCGTATAGATCATAATGACGATGTTCCTTTCTTTGTTTTGAAATGATCGCCGGGATCCCCCGGAGGTGTCCTGACTTTTATTATAGCAGACTTAAAAACTTTTTGCAAGAAACATTCCAAACATTTGGTGCTTATTTTGCCGCCACAAAGCCCACCTTGCGCTGCACCTTGCTGAGGGTCTTCAGCGCCAGACGGCGGGCACGCTCGGCGCCCTCCTGATAGACGCTCTCCAGATAGGCCTTGTCGTCCATGATGCGCTGGCTCTCCTCCCGGATGGGACGCAGCAGCTCCACCACGGCCTCGCCCACGGCGGGCTTGAACACGCCATAGCCCTGGCCCTCAAACTCCGCCTCGGCCTCCTGCAGCGTCTTGCCGGTGGCGGCGCAGTAGATGGTCAGCAGGTTGGAGATACCGGCCTTGTTCTCCTTGTCGTACTTCACTGCGGTCTCGCAGTCGGTGACGGCCCGCTTGAACTTCTTCATGATGACCTCGGGGGTATCCATCAGGTTCACGCAGCCGTCCGGCAGGGACTTGCTCATTTTGGTAGTAGGATCGTCCAGGGACATGAGCCGTGCGCCTACCTTGGGGATGAATGCCTGGGGCAGCACGAAGGTATCGCTGTACACGCTGTTGAAGCGCTGGGCGATATCGCGGGTCAGCTCCACATGCTGGCGCTGATCCTCGCCCACCGGCACCAGATCCGCCTGATACAGCAGAATGTCGGCGGCCATCAGAACGGGATAAGTGAACAGGCCCGCCGTGATGTTGTCGGCGTGCTGGGCGGACTTGGCCTTGAACTGGGTCATACGGCTCAGCTCGCCGAACTGGGTATAGCAGCCCAGGATCCAGCTCAGCTCCGCATGCTGGGGAACGTGGCTCTGGATGAACATGATGTTCTTCTGAGGATCCAGACCGCAGGCGATATACTGGGCCAGCTGGTTGACGCTGCGCTTACGCAGCGTGGCGGGATCCTGCCGCACGGTGATGGCGTGCATATCCACAATGCAGTACAGGCAGTCGTACTCGTCCTGTAAGTCCACCCAATTCTTGATGGCGCCCATGTAGGAGCCAAGCGTCAGCTCGCCGGAGGGCTGGATGCCGCTGAAAATTCTTTTTTTCGTATCAGCCATTTTTAACCTCACCTTATTTTACGGACACATATCCGCATTTTTCTTCTCGCGTTCCTTATCCTACCACGTTTTGTGTAAAAAATCAATGGAATCCCATGATCGTCATTGACTTTTCCCCGGAAACCCATATAATGTATAAGTAATTTGTCAAAATGCCGGAGGTAAATGATATGGCGATGGATATGAACTATTTTACCCAGATGGAGGAAAAAATTCCCCACGGAAAGGTGCGTACCCGTTTCGCGCCGTCTCCCACCGGCTATATGCATGTGGGCAACCTGCGCACGGCGCTGTATACCTGGCTGATCGCCCGTAATCACGGCGGCACCTTCATCCTGCGGATCGAGGACACCGACCAGGGCCGTCTGGTAGAGGGCGCTACCGACGTGATCTACCGCACCATGGCCGAGTGTGGCCTGAACCACGACGAAGGCCCCGATGTGGGCGGCCCCGTGGCTCCCTATATCCAGTCCCAGCGCCGGGACACCTATGGCCATTACGCCCGCCTGCTGGTGGAAAAGGGCGGCGCGTACTACTGCTTCTGCGAGAAGGCGGAGTCCGAGGAGGATTCCGGCGAGTTCGACCGCGCCGCCGATCCCTGCCGCGATATGCCGCTGGAGGAGGCCATGAAGCGTGTGGAGGCGGGCGAGCCCTACGTCATCCGCCAGAAGATCCCCGCTGAGGGCACTACCACCTTCCATGACGCCATCTTCGGCGACATCACCGTGGAGAACAGCACGCTGGACGATCAGGTGCTGCTGAAGCGGGACGGACTGCCTACCTACAACTTCGCCAACGTCATCGATGACCACCTGATGGGCATTACCCATGTGGTGCGGGGCAGCGAATACCTGTCCTCCGCCCCCAAGTACGATCTGCTGTACCACGCCTTCGGCTGGGAGGTGCCTACCTACGTCCACTGCTCCCCCGTTATGCGCGACGCCCAGAACAAGATGTCCAAGCGCCACGGCGACCCCAGCTATGAGGATCTGAAGGCGCAGGGCTATCTGACCGAGGCTATCCTCAACTATGTAGCCCTGCTGGGCTGGTCTCCCAAGGGTGAGTATGCCGAGCAGGAGATCTTCTCTCTGGAGGAGCTGACCAAGGTATTTGACATGACCGGCATCTCCAAGTCCCCCGCTATCTTCGATATCGCCAAGCTGGATCACTTCAACGCCGTGTACCTGCGTGCCATGGAGCCTGCCGCCTTTGCCAAGGTGGCGGAGCCCTACATCCGCCAGAGCGTCAAGGGCGATTTCGACATCGCCGCTATCGCCGGGCTTTTGCAGGCCCGCTGCGAGAAGCTGACGGAGATTCCCGAAAAGGTGGACTTCTTCGACGCCTGCCCCGAGTACGACATCGACTTCTTCACCAACAAGAAGTCCAAGACCAACCCAGAGGTCTGCAAGGCCATGCTGGAGGCTGCCATCCCCATGCTGGAGCAGCTGCCCGACTGGACGACCGACGCCATCCACGACAGTCTGATCGCATTGGCGGAGCAGCTGGGCGTGAAGAACGCCACCCTCATGTGGCCGGTGCGCATTGCCGCTGCCGGTAAGCTGGTGACACCCGGCGGCGCCGTGGAGATCTGCCAGATCCTGGGCCGGGACGAGACGCTGCGCCGTTTGAAGGCCGGCCTTGCCAAGCTGGGTTGATCCCTATGGAATGGCTGAAAAAACAGCACCGCGCCCTGTGGCGGTTTTACCGCGAGACCTTTGGCGAGGCGCTGCTGATGACTGCCGCCGCGTTTCTTATTATCTGCCTGCTGGGCTTCGGCGTAAGTCTGCTCAACAAAAACATCCCGGAATTTGTGGTGGCCTACTTCTCCCAGATGATACAGGACGGCAATATCGTCACCGACGACGGCACCATTCATTTCTGGGCGCTGCTGGGCAATAACCTGCGGGCTTCCGTCATCAGCGTCCTGTACGGCTTTATCCCCTTCCTCTATCTGACGGCGCTGTCGGTGGGCATGAACGCCCTGATCCTCGGCGTGCTGGCGGCCTATTATGTCAATAACGGCGCTTCCCTGCTGATCTATTTTGCCGGTATCCTGCCCCACGGCATCTTTGAGCTGCCGGCCCTGCTGATCGCCTTTGCGCTGGGTCTGCTGCTGTGCCGCAGGATCACCCAATACATCCGCAAGAATACCAAGGGCATGATTAAGCCGCTGCTGTGCAACATTGCCCGCTGCTTTGTGATGCATGTTCTGCCGCTGCTGGTGGCAGCCGCCGTGGCAGAGACCTACATAACCCCCGCCGTTCTGGCGCTTTTCATGTGATATTACCCGCCCCGAGGCGGTGAAAGGAGAATCATACAATGAACGAGAATGTGACACGGATCCCCGACATCTTCGGCAGCATGGTGTTTACCGAGGAGAAGATGCGACAGCGTCTCAGCGCTGACGTCTATCAGGCTTGGCAGCAATGTCAGGCGCAGGGGAAGTCGCTGGATCGTTCCATTGCCGATGAGATCGCCTGCGCCATGAAGGACTGGGCCACGGAGCTGGGCGCGACACACTTCACCCACTGGTTCCAGCCCATGACCGGCTTCACCGCCGAGAAGCACGACAGCTTCATCACCCCCACCGGAGACGGCCGCATCCTGATGGAGCTGTCCGGCAAGGAGCTGAGCCGCGGCGAGGCCGATGCCTCCAGCTTCCCCTCCGGCGGTCTGCGGGCCACCTTCGAGGCCCGTGGCTACACCGCGTGGGATCCCACGTCCTACGCCTTCGTGAAGGATAAGACCCTGTGCATCCCCACCATCTTCTGCTCCTATTCCGGCAATACGCTGGATAAGAAAACGCCGCTGCTGCGCTCCATGCACGCGCTGGATCAGCAGTGCATCCGCATTCTGCGGCTGTTCGGCAACACCGAAGCCCAGCACGTGATCCCGCAGGTAGGCGCGGAGCAGGAGTATTTCCTGATCGACAAGGAGGACTATCGCCGCCGTGAGGATCTGCGGCTGTGCGGCCGCACTCTGTTCGGTGCCAAGCCCCCCAAGGGGCAGGAGCTGGATGACCACTACTACGGCGCCATCAAGCCCCGCGTAGCGGCCTTTATGCACGAGCTGGACATCGAGCTGTGGAAGCTTGGCGTGTTCTCCAAGACGGAGCACAACGAGGTGGCTCCTGCCCAGCATGAGAACGCCCCCGTATACTGCAACGCCAACATCGCCTGCGACCACAATCAGCTGACCATGGAGCTGCTGAAAACCGTGGCCGAGCGTCACGGTCTGGTGTGCCTGCTGCACGAAAAGCCCTTTGCCGGGGTCAACGGCAGCGGCAAGCACGACAACTGGTCTTTGCAGACCGATACCGGCGAGAACCTGCTGAAGCCCGGCAAGACCCCCAGCCAGAACGCCCAGTTCCTGCTGTTCCTGGCGGCTTTCATCAAGGGCGTGGACGAGTATCAGGACATGCTGCGCTGCTGCGTGGCCTACCCCGGCAATGACCGCCGTCTGGGCGGCAACGAGGCCCCTCCCGCCATCGTCTCCATATTCCTCGGCGACGAACTGACCGCCATTCTGGACTCCATCATTCAGGGCACGGAGTATGTGGATGTCACCAAACGCCGCCTTGAGATCGGCGTGGACACCCTGCCGGAGATCCCCCAGGACACCACCGACCGGAACCGCACCTCTCCTCTGGCCTTCACCGGCAACAAGTTTGAGTTCCGTATGCTGGGCTCCAGCCAGTCCATCGCCAGCCCCAGCGCCGTGCTGAACACCATCATGACCGAGGAGCTTGAGCAATTCGCTGATATTCTGGAAAAGGCCGTGGACTTCCAGTCCGCCCTGCAGACGCTGCTGCACGACACCTTTGCCGCCCACCAGCGGATCATCTTCAACGGCAACGGTTACAGCGACGAGTGGGTGGCCGAGGCCAAGCGCCGCGGCCTGTGCAATCTGGGCAACACCGTGGACGCCCTGCCCGCCTACATCGCCGAGAAGAACATCGCCATGTTCAGCCGTCACGGCGTGCTGACCCGTGACGAGCTGGAGGCCCGCTATAACATCCACTTGGAGAACTACTGCAAGGTCATGACCATCGAGGGCAATACCCTGCTGGATATGGCCCGCCGCCAGATCATGCCCGCCGTCAGCAAGTACTCCGACGAGCTGGCCACCGCCCTGTTCCACAAGCAGAATTGCGGCATCCCCCTGTCCGTGAAAATGGAGGAGGCCACGCTGCGGAAGCTGGCCGACCTGTCCGGCAAACTCTATGACGCCTGCGAGGCGCTGGAGCGGGCCATCAATAAGGCCCCCGCCATGGACGGCGGCATCAAGGCCGCCTGCTACTACCGGGATCAGGTGGACGCCCGCCGCCAAAAGGCCAGCGCCCTCATCAACCAGCTGGAGGCCATCACCGGCGCGCAGCACTGGCCCCTGCCCACCTACGCGGATATCCTGTTCTCGGTGTGATATTGTGATATAAAGCTCCCTGCAACCTGAAGTTGCGGGGAGTTTTTTAGGCTATAAAGAAACCCAGTTCTGTCATTCCGAGGAGCAAGCGACGTGGGAATCCGTATTCTGATAAACGGGAGCGGATTGCCACGCCAGTCTTTGGACTGGCTCGCAATGGCAGCCCTTTTCGACAGTCAAACAAATAAGCCGTGGCTTTCGCCACGGCTTATTTGTTTGAGCTATATCATGGTCAGTGATATAAACAAGGAATAGGGTCTTGGAGGAAAAATTATACCAGAACAGCGCGATGGAATACTTTCTTGCCCTTCTTGATGATAACGCCATCGCCTGTAAACTGCTCGCAGCCGAAGGTTGTCTCAATAGCGGACACCTTCTCGTCGTTGACGGACACGCCGCCCTGCTGCACCAGACGGCGGGCCTCGCCCTTGGAAGCGGCCAGACCGCACTTCACCAGCAGGCTCAGCACGTCGATGGAGCCGCCGCCGAAGTCGTCGTTGGTCAGCTCAGTGGTGGGCATATGCTCGGCATCGCCCGCGCCGGAGAACAGCGCCTGAGAGGCGGTACGGGCCTTATCGGCCTCCTCCTCACCGTGGACCAACTTGGTCAGTTCATAGGCCAGAATGTCCTTGGCCTCGTTGAGCTGAGAGCCTTCCCAGCTGGACATGGCGTCGATCTGCTCCAGGGGCAGGAATGTCAGCATGCGGATGCACTTCAGCACGTCGGCATCGCCCACGTTGCGCCAGTACTGATAGAACTCGAAGGGGCTGGTCTTGTTGGGATCCAGCCACACGGCACCCTTGGCGGTCTTGCCCATCTTGTTGCCCTCGGAGTTCATCAGCAGGGTGATGGTCATGGCGTGAGCATCCTTGCCCAGTTTCTTGCGGATCAGCTCGGTGCCGCCCAGCATGTTGCTCCACTGGTCGTCGCCGCCGAACTGCATGTTGCAGCCGTAATGCTGGAACATGTAGTAGAAGTCGTAACTCTGCATGATCATGTAGTTGAACTCCAGGAAGCTCAGACCACGCTCCATGCGCTGCTCATAGCAGCGGGCACGCAGCATATTGTTGACGGAGAAGCAGCCGCCCACTTCGCGCAGCAGCTCGATATAGTTCAGGGGCTTCAGCCACTCGGAGTTATACAGCATCAGTGCCTTGCCGTCGGAGAAGTCGATGAACTTTTCCATCTGACGCTTGAAGCACTCGGCATTGTGCTTGATGGTCTCCGTCGTCAGCATCTGGCGCATATCGGTACGGCCGGAGGGGTCGCCGATCAGGGTGGTGCCGTCGCCGATCAGGGCGATGGGCTTGTTGCCCGCCATCTGCAAACGCTTCATCAGGCACAGGGCCATAAAGTGGCCCACATGCAGGGAGTCAGCCGTGCAGTCAAAGCCGATGTAGAAGGTGGCCTTGCCGTTGTTGACCATCTCGCGGATCTCTTCCTCATTGGTGACCTGGGCGATCAAGCCGCGGGCCTGCAGTTCTTCATAAATACCCATTTTTCTTACATTCCTTTCCTATACGATCTGTGATGTTGAGTTACACAAGGGGCAAAATAAAAACGCCCCCTGTCCTTGGACAGAGGGCGACAAATTATCGCGGTACCACCTCATGTTCGCCGTCCCCTCACGGAAAACGGCCTCGTCGGGTGCTGACACACCCTATCGCTGTAACGGGCGAACCCGACACATCCCTACTGACCTCGAAGTTCAGGCTTTCAGAAGGCTGCTCCGGGATGTATTCGCACGCGCCGCCCTCTCCTCTTTTCACCAGCCAGAGGTTCTCTTTGCAGACGCAGAAGCGTGTTACTTCTTCCCTTCATCACGGTAACGGTATCAAGTTGCCACTATTGTAGCAGATTTTTTTCGTTTGTCAACACTTTTTTCTCGGTAAGAAAGATTTTTTCACTGCTTTGCCGCAAACGATTCCGTTCGCTCCAATACTCTTAGGTTCTCCAGCCAAACCGTGTCGTCTAATGCGCTGGCACATCGCATACATCTTTCGAGAACATTGGTAAGATACTGCCTATCCGCAAAGCTGCACAACCTGCGCAAAACGGAAAAAGCCCCTGGCCAATTCATATCACGCAACCACAGCATGAGTTCCCCCAGGTAAGGTGCCAGTTCCTCATCAGTCCTACTTGCCAAAACAAGTGCACAATTTCCCCATACATTCTTGTTATACCGCTCGCTACAAGGCTGCAAAAAGGCATTTATGCTCTGCACCTTCTCCGCCAATTCGATTCCCAATGCTTGATCTGGAGCCGGCCCATTCCAGTCCAGTAAGCCCATAATATAATCAATATCTGTCATTTCTATAATCCGCCTTTCTGCGAAAGGCACCGACGGGGTTATGAAACCCGA
>CAVBAZ010000252.1:0-9415 GCA_963593515.1 Bacteroidaceae bacterium | reverse complement strand
CGTGCAGAAATTCCTTCACGGTCTGCTCGCCGCCCGTGAAGTTCAGCCCGTCCTCCCCCAGATACAAAAAGCCCTGCTCCGGCAACTCTATGGGTGCTGCTGTAATGACGGTCGCCGCATGATTCACGATAACGTGCTTCTGAATGGTCACAGGCAGCCCCGGATCATCGTCCGAACCGCGCAAGTCATACGCATACAGCCCTTCAAGCAGCTTATCTCTATCAATACGCCCGTTGGCGAACAGCGCAGGCTTGCCGAATAGCTCGATCTGCTGATACTTTTCACCGATTTCATCCTTGTTGTGGAGCCTGGAGTAGGCAATCTCGTGGATTGCCGCACTCACCGTCTGTACCTCGCTCATGCCTTCCCGCAGGACAATGCGCTGATTGTCCACGGAAAAGTAGCCGTCCATATTCTCCGCCATCTTTTCAAAGGATATTTGGACGGGTGCGCTGCGGCGCAGCGCTTCCATGAACACCTCGTAATTCTGCACGTCTCCTGTAAGGTTCGCTGCCAGCTCCGGCAGGGGCTTGCCCTCCGTCTGGCTCACATCAAAAACCGTGACCGGCTTATACATCGGAATCTTGATTTCTTTTTCCTCTGTAATGATTTTACCTTCATCGTCCAGCATGGGGAGCCTGGTGTCCGGGTCTAACTTCGTTTGCTCAATTTTCTTCTTATATGGCGTCGGGGCAATAATTTTAATCCCCTTTTCGCCTTTGAGCACATTGCGGCCAAACTGATCACGCCACTTATTGAATCCGGCGACGGCGGTGGCGTCCGGCTTTTGCATATAGATGAGCATGGTGTTGTTGACGCTATACTTGTGGAAGCGGCTCATGGTACGAAGATACTGCCGGTATTTATCACTCTGAAACAGCTCCTGAATTCCTTTTTCGATGCTGTCGGTGATCTCTTTGAGCCTGTCCCTGTTGGACTGCTTTTCTGACATATACGCTCCTTTCCGGGATTCAAATCCCTGCATATGATTAGCCCCTGCGGGGAGGTAGGAATCCTCGCAGGGGCATGAGGCTTATTCGGATTTGGGAACAGTGCCTCTGACCGGTGGCTTGTACCCGGCCTGTTTTGCACGCTCACTGGCCGCGCGGCGGCGCTCTTCGCTGTACGGCGCCCGGATGGAGATACAGTTTTTCGGTACGATGAAGCAGACAGAGCCGGAGCGCTCCTTGCTGTCCGGGTAGATTTTATCCGGCTGCCGCCGATGCAGCTCCTTGAGCCGTGCCTTGAGCTTTTTATCAAAGGTGTACACGCTGGCGGTATCGTCCGCGTCCGAAAACAGGATGATGGTCTCACGCTCCGAAGGTTCCAGCCTCATTTTCTGTTCTCCTTGCTGAATTCCAGCTTGTATGCGCTGCGCTGGCCGTCGTCCTCCAGAACGATATAAGCGTCGTAGGTCTTGCCGGTTTTCTCGGAGAAGATGCCGCTGGCATACGTTCTCCCGTCTTTCAGCAGCGCCTCCGCCATTTTCTTTGTCAGGTTGATCTTCTTTGCCGCAAGAAAGCGGTTGTCCCGCCAAAGGCCGAAATGGCAGTCGTTCCGTTCACAGAAATACCCCTTCTTACTCTCTGTCACATCGCTGCCGCAGCGCGGGCATTTTCCCACGACCGTTCTTCCGGACGGGAACAGCACATCGGCTCCCAGCACTGTTTTATAGGTCTTGACCAGCTCACAAACCATATCACGGATACCCTGCATAAAGGTTTCCGGAGAATCCTCGCCGCGCTCGATTTTCTTGAGCCGGTGTTCCCACTCAGCGGTCATCAGCGGGGATTGAAGCTGTTCCGGCAACACGGTAATCAGGGAGATGCCGGCGTGGGTTGGGATCAGGCTTACCGTCTTTTTGCTCTTTTTGCGCTCCACGAAGCCGGTGGCCACCAGCTTTTCCAGAATGGCCGCGCGGGTAGCAGGCGTTCCAAGCCCCTTGCGTTCGGCATCTTCGGGCATTTCCTTTGCACCGGCGACCTCCATTGCAGAAAGCAGCGTGTCCTCCGTGTAATGCTTGGGCGGCGTGGTCTTGCCCTCTTTGACAGCGGCAGAATTGACCGTAAAGGTCTGCCCTTCTGTTACGGGCGGCAGTGCCTTGGCCGCGTCCGCAGATTCATTCTCGCTTTTGCCGGAGTGATATGCGTCTATCAGCGCCCGCCAGCCGGGGCTTGTGACCGTGCGGCCTTTCGCGCTGAAGCTGTGTCCGGCACATTCCAGCGCTATAGCCGTTTCCGCGTATTCATGGGGCTGCGCAACAGCGCAGAGCAAGCGCAGGGCGACCAATTCCAGCACGGCACGCTCTCCGGCAGGCAGGCCGGTGAGTGCGGCTTCTTTGAAATTGGCAGTGGGAATGACCGCATGGTGATCGGAGACCTTTTTATCATTGATGACCTGCGCGGCGTTTACATGAATCGGGATGCTGCCCACCTTCGGCATTGCCGCAGCCACATTGCTTACGAGTGCGGGCAAACCGTCTGCCATATCCGAGGTCAGATACCGGCTGTCGGTGCGGGGATAGGTGCAGAGCTTCTTTTCATAAAGGCTCTGGAGGTAGTCCAGCGTCTGCTGGGCGGTGAAGCCAAGAATCCGGTTGGCGTCACGCTGCAAGGTGGTGAGGTCATAAAGAGCGGGCGGCTTTTCGGATTTATCCTTACGCTCCAGCTTTGCGACCACAGCGGTCTGATTGGTGCAGGACTGGCTCAAGGTCTCGGCATCTGCTTTGCTTTTCATGCGTTCGCTGCCAGCATCAAACCCCGGAAGCCCCAGCGTAACCGTATAGAACGGCTCCGGCTTGAAAGCGTCGATTTCCACTTCCCGCTGTACGATCAGCGCCAGCGTGGGAGACACCACACGCCCGACATTCAGCGTGCGGTGGTAGAGAACGGAAAACAGCCGCGTGGCGTTGATGCCGACCAGCCAGTCGGCCTTGCTGCGGCAGAGCGCCGACGCATAGAGATTATCGTATGCGCTGCCGTCCTTGAGTGCTTCAAACCCCTTGCGGATCGCCGTATCTTCCATGGACGAGATCCACAGGCGCTTCATGGACTTGTCGCATTTGTTGAGCAGATAGACCGTGCGGAAGATGGACTCGCCCTCGCGCCCGGCGTCGCAGGCATTGATGACCTCGCTCACATCTGCCCGATGCATGAGTGTGTTGAGCAGGGCAAGCTGCTTGGCCTTATCTCTGGCAACGGAATACTGCCAGCTTTCCGGCAGAATCGGAAGATCTTCGTAGCGCCACTTGGCGTACTTTTCATCGTAGGCCGCGGCTTCGGCCAGTTCGGCCAGGTGTCCAAAGCACCAGGACACGATGTAGCCGCTGCCCATAAAATAGCCGTCCTTGCGCTCGTTGGCACCAAGGACGGCGGCGATGGATTTTCCAACGGAGGGCTTCTCGGAAATAATCAGCTTATACATGTTCTGCATGGTCAGTCGTCTCCTTTTTCTCTTTCTTGTGCATCCCGAAAACATCAAAGTGTACATCAATCGCCACCAGAATCCGCTTTGCGCTTTCCAGCACCTTCGGGCGGTTCTCGCAGGTGGCCTTATACGTCAGATATTCGCCGTAATAGTCGGGCTTGATGGGCATGTGCCGGATGGTGGATCGCATCATCTCTTCCACCGTATCTGCTTCCTCCATGGACGTGTAGGGGTCGGAATTGTCCAGCATTTCCCGAAGCGTGGAAAATGTCTTATCTTCCTCCTGACCCGTTCGGATCAGATACTTGATATATGCGGAAAACAGCAGCGTAAGAGATTCCATTTCAAAGCGGGAAAGCTCGTCCAGAATGTGATCGTTCAGCCAGTACATTTCCTCTTTTATAAATCTGCGAACATCGTATGACCGCAGGGTCTTGAGTGCATTGGGCGAAAGCTCCGGCATGGAATCGTCATCCTCCGTCAGCGAGGAAATATCATAGATTTCAAACGTTTCCGGTTTCTCCGGCTTTTCCGGCTCATCTTCAAAGTCATCCAGATCATCCAGAAATGTGAGGTCAGCCGTCGGCTTCTTTGGCTTGCCGATACTGCGGATTCTGAAAATCAGATCGTCCATCACATAGAAAAACAGGTAGAGCGCATTAAACCCGGCAATGCAGCCAATTACAATGAACAGCGTATTCATTCAACATCCTCCTGTTCCGCTTCTCCCGCATCGCCGGTGCTTTCTGGCTCATCGGGCTCCGTTTCGTAGTCCGCATCGTCCTCATCCTCACCGTAGTCATAATCGTCCAGATCGATCGGCCCCTTGGCATCCGGCTTTTTCTTGTGGAACTTGAACCAATAGAGCGCGAAGCCGCCGCCCAGAAGCAGCAGGAGCAGGAGCACTACAGCGCCGCCGCTGGATTTCTTTTCAGGCTCTGGCTCAATTTCCGGTTCCGGCGTAGTGTCCGGTACTTTTTCTGCGACCTTCTCTTTGCCGGTACACTCTGTCATGTTCGTTTTGCAGACCTCGCAGGAAGTATTGACGGCTCCGGCCTCGCATTTTGTCGTGCAGGAGCAGACCGGCGTCTGCTTGTCTCCCTCCACCAAAGCCAGCAGGTCGGCTTCATCCACAAGATTCAGAAAATAGGTTTCGTAGCGCTCTCCGTCCTCGTCCAGCGGCTTATCGTAGTCGATCACCAGATAGAAGGTTTCGCCGTTGCGCGTCTCTATGGTAATAAACTGCTTGTTGCTGTATTTGTCATAAAGCAGATCACGGGTGACGGCGCTGCCGTTTTGCGTGAAAGGCGTACCGTCCTCTTTTGTGATGGGTTCCGTGGCTGCCGCCGGCTCTGCGGTGGAAGAGGCCGTCTGTGCCGCAGAAGAAACTGCGGCAGCAGATTTTCCGGTGCTGACACCGCTCCCGCCGCCGGACGAACTGCCAGATGTATTATTCTTACGGCAGTCACAATCTGCGGGGCAATGCTCGTCGTGCTGGTCGTTGCCGGTATCCGGCGTGGGTGTCGGTTCCGGTTCTTCTTCGTAGAACGGATTGGCAAGTACAACATAGTCCGTCCAGTTTCCGGCGTTGTCCAGCGCGTCGATGTAGAGATAGGCATCGTCCGTCAGATTGTCAATGCGGACATTCAGCTCACCGTTGTCCAGCGTCGTGTAAAGCTCGTCATTGACAAAGACCGCAGCAATGCCGGAAAGCGCATCGCTGGCTTCCACACGCAGAAGCGTACCGTTGATACCGGCACGGAGCGTGGGTGCTTCAAAGTCCATGCAGTACACGTCCAGAAACAGCTCATGTTCAACACCCATCGGGTCTGTGACAAAGAAAAACACGGTACCGTTATCCGGCATCGTGCGCTCTAAATATCCGTATTCATTCCATTCTTCCGTCACATCAAAGCGGTCAGCTTCGTCCTCATCGCTGAACGCGACCTCGATTTTGACCCAGCCGGTATTGTTTTTATCAATCAGGCGGACGGTGATTGTGACCGGCACATTGTGCCAGCCAGTCGGGATTTCCGCGTCCAGCTCATACTCCGGTTCCAGCGCAGGGGTGTCCGTGGGTTCCGGTGGGATAGAGGGTTCTTCCGGCTTCGGTGTGGGTTCCGGTGTTTCCTCTGCGCCGGGAGTCTCGGCAGGAGGTTCTTCTGTGGGGCCAGGTTCTAACTCCAATTCTGCCTCCACAATTTCGAGGGTGCTGTCAGGCGCGGCATCGGGCACGTCTGTGCCTTCCTCTGCAAGCGCCATGCCGGTCATGGCGAAAAACGCCAGCACAAGGCTGAGCATCAGCGCGATCATGCGGATCATGGTCGGGGTTTTCTTAGTTTTCTTCAGGTGCATTTTCCATATCCTCCTTCTGTGTGCTGCAAAACGGCGAACCGCCTTTCTTGATGTGCATGAGGTACTGCGCCAGCTCTTCCATCGTCATGCCGGTGGCACGGGCGAGGCCGACAATATCCTCATTTTCCAGTTTGATGATGTCCTCGTCAATCTCGCGGTTGCGGGACTGGAGCATGGCGATTTTACCGTCATTCTTCGCCCGTTCCGCTTTGAGCTTGCTGATTTTGGGGTTCATAGTTCCTCCTTACGGCGATGGCAAGCGGCCAAATTGATAGAAATGCTGCTGCCAGTAAGATGAAGTAATGTCGCTGTACTGAATGGGGTCGCCGCAGTGCAGCATGGTGTTATTTCCTACATAAATACCGACGTGGGATGCGCCGGTGGTGTCATACGTTCCCTGGAAAAAGATCAGGTCTCCAGGCTTTGCATTTGCCGGGGAAACATAGGCGCATGTCTGCCGCAGCCCTTCCGCGCCCAGACGGCCAAAGTTCCAGCCGAGGCCGCAGTTGTTGTAGACGTATGAAACGAAGCCGGAACAGTCAAAAGACGTAGACGGTGAGCTGCCGCCCCAGACATAGGGAAAACCAAGGTATTTTTCTGCTTCCTTGATGATGGCGGCAAACTGTTCGTCCTCCAATGCTTCCGGCGGGATCTCATACGTTGGATACTCGCTGCCGTAATACCTGCCGACATAGGAAGAACTTCCAAACAGGTCAGGCCGGTTGCCCAGCGTACCCATATACATGGCATAGAGGGAAAGCTGCTCCTGCGACATGATATAGACCGGAACATGACTGAGGTTGAAGTTTTCCAGCTTGACAGTGCAGATATAATAGGTGTACGGCACCTGCACGTCGTATTCGTATTCCTCCGTGATCCAATCTTCCAGCTCATAGTCATAATAGATGTAGCTGCCGGTTCTGGTCTCTGTGCGGTATCTGGTTTCCGTCTCCACGGTCTCCGTAAGGATATACTGCTTTTCAAACAGCATATCCAGAATCCCGCCGACCTCGCTGATTGTCCATTCTCTGCCCATCAGCGCGGTGATCGCGGAGATCAGGACATAGGGATCGTGTCCGATGTCGTCCAGCTCATAATGGTATTCGTCGTAATCGTGCTCGGCTTCGTAGTTGTCCAGCCGTGCCTGCAATTCTGCCTCCATAGCACAATACTGCGTCTCCGCCGCCAGCATGTCCTCATCCAGAGACGGATAAGTGGAAGCGGCAATGGAAGAGCTTGCGCCCTGGAACATCAGGGAGCAGGAGGAAAACAGGTTGGTGAACAACAGGAAAAACGCCGCGATCATGCCGACAATAAGAAAGTCCTTCTTGTGCCTGGCAACGAACTCACCGGCTTTCTTTCCGGCTTCCGCGCTTTTCTCTGCCGCTTTTTTCGTGACCTCCGACGCCTTGACGGTATTTGTCGTGCTACGCCCGGCTTTTGCGGCGGCGTACTCCCGTTTGATTGTGCGTTTCTGCTGCCAGCGGGAATACGGATTGGAGGAAAAGCCGCAGTTCTGCTGTTCAAACTCCTGATTCAGCGCCTTTACATTGGCCTTATCCGCCTTTTTCTCCGCTCGGTGCGCCTTGCGGTATGGCTTAAGCTCGCGGGCGTGGTGCATCTCACGCCCCACCTGATAGGCGCTCTCGGCATCTTCCGTCAGCGTATTGGCGGCGTCCACACCGGCGTTATCGCCGTCATTGCTCTGCCGCACTTCCCGGTGAACACCGTGCAGTATGGTGTCGCCGGAAACCTTCGCTGCGTGGCTGAGCTTGGAGGGCGGCTTCTTTTCCTCAAAAGAAAGGCGTGTCGTGATCTTCCCATCGGAATCCACAACACGCTGTTTCATCTCTTTCTTTGGAATCTTTGCCTCGGCCTTTTCCAGCTTCTTGATTCGTTTGTCTGCTTTCTGGATGGCAGGCGCAAGCTCCGGGGAAGCACGCTCTTCCTCGGTAAATTGCAGTCTGGGTGCGCGTTTTGCCATAGAGCATCACCTCACTCTCATAAAAATGGACGTATTTATGCGATCTCGCCCAGCATGGAAAGAAACAGTGCCTTGCCCTTGGGCGTCACCAGCGTGTACACCCCCTGATGTCCATTGACGGCGATGTAGTCTTTCACGAAGAACAGGCCGTCGTCCGCCGCCTTGGCGTAGGGCATAAGCCCGCCGGAAGGGGCGCGGTAAAGGTAGTGCTTGCGGATAAGGAAAGCGGTGAACATCTTTTCCGGCACCTTTAGCTCCTTTGCCGTGGCGCGAATATTGGTGCAGCTTTCCGGGTGGATGAACGCATCGTAATAATCGGCCTTGGGCTTGGCACGGGCAAGTTCCTGCCGCAGCCGCTCGTTTTTCTGCTGTTCAGCCAGCATCCGGCGTGCAAACTCATAGATTAGATTGGGATTCTCCAGCACCTGCTCCAACAGGGATTTCGTCATATACCCGCCGTACTTGCGGATAGCCGGAATGACCTCATGGGTGATCCAGCGCTTGAACGCCTTTGCCTCCGGCTTACGGGAACCGAGGATCATGGTATAGAGGCCGGGTTCGTTCACGGCGTTTACCGGAAGCCCGTTGCTGGCACCCTCGATTGAAACGAGGGTGCGCTCGTCAGCATCCAGACGGTGCATAGCGTCGGTAGGATTTCCAATCTCCAACGCCCTGCACACATCGACTGCCACAAACCACGGTTCGCCGTCAATGGTAAGCGTCCGGATTTCCCCAAAGGCTGCGCTTTCAAAGGTCATCAGTTTGTTATCCATGTTTCGTCTGTCCTCCTTGCTGCGGTCAGGAAGATACTTCCTGCGGTTTTGTCGTGAGTACCCGATACAGCTCTGTGTCCTTGGGGAAGCGGTCTACGAAGGGCAGAATGATATTCCCATAAAATAAAAGGCCCTCGCCTTCACCGGAGTGGGTAACATACGAGAGCTGATGCGAGGAGATATTGAGCTGTTTTGCGAGAATCTGCCGGTCGCCGCTGGCTTGGTTCAACATATAGATATAGTCCGAATTTTCAAAGATGTTCTCCACCTCGCGGGAGGAAAGCAGGTCTTTGACGTTTTGGGTGATGCCGGTGGGCATCCCGCCCCATTTTCTGAATCTCTTCCAAATCTCGATGGTATAGCTTGCCGTCTGTTCCTCTTTGAGAAGCAGGTGCATCTCGTCGATGTAGTAGCGGGTGGATTTGTGTGCCTCGCGGTTGACCGTCACCCTGTTCCATACCTGGTCTTGGACGATCAACATGCCGATTTTCTTGAGCTGTTTGCCCAATTCCTTAATGTCATACGCCACCACGCGGCTGTGAACATCTACATTGGTCTGGTGATTGAAAACATTGAGGGAGCCGGTGACGTAGATTTCCAGCGCCGTTGCGATGTACTGTGCTTCCTTCTCATCCTGCTTCCGCAGTTCCTCGTAAAGATCTCCGAGGATGGGCATGTTCTCCGGACGCGGGTCATTGAGATAGTTCCGATAGACACGCCGCACGCAGCGGTCGATGATGGTCTTTTCCACCGGCATGAGGCCGTCTTTGCCGCCCACGATCAGCTCACACAAGCTGAGAATGAAGTCGGATTTCAGGCTCAACGGGTTCTCATCGTCCGAATAGTTGAGGTTCAAGTCCATGGGATTGATATAGTC